>NZ_MAON01000033.1:0-280228 GCF_001922505.1 Staphylococcus sp. MB377
GACCAGTACTATCTGTCGTACCCGAACCAATCACGTTGTTATCCTTATCAAGTAAATCAACATGAGTATTTGGATCCGTTGTCACCGTAATTGGTGTTTTAGTCGTTGCCTTACCAGTTAAATCATTTGTCACAACAGGTTCCGTCGGAGGAGTCGTATCTGTCGCTTTTTTAGGTGCAGAAGTTGAGACATTTGGGTGTTCCGCATTATCGTAAGCTTTCGCAGTTACATTACCTTCCGGTATAGGTTGAGTTGGCGTAATAATGACATGACCATTAGCACCTGTAGTCCCCGTTCCAATGACATGATTATCTTTATCTAGTAACTCAATACGAGTATTCGGATCAGAAGACACATCAATTGGAGTTTTGGTTGTTGCCTTACCAGTTAAATCAGTATTAACAATTGGGCTACCTGGAGGAGTTGTATCCGTCGCTTTCTTCGGTTGAGAAAGTGAACTGTTCGGATGTTCTGCGTTATCCGTTACTTTAGCACGTACATTACCTTCAGGAATAGGCACCGTTGGTGTAATCGTAACTCGACTAGTACTATCTGTCGTACCCGAACCAATCACGTTGTTATCCTTATCAAGTAAATCAACATGAGTATTTGGATCCGTTGTCACCGTAATTGGTGTTTTAGTCGTTGCCTTACCAGTTAAATCATTCGTCACAACAGGTTCCGTTGGAGGTGTCGTATCCGTCGCTTTGACAGGATCAGATGTAGAACTATTCGGATGTTCTGCATTATCTATAGCCTTGGCAGTTACATTACCTTCCGGAATAGGACGAGTTGGCGTGATTGTAACACGTCCATTAGCACCAGTCGTACCCGAACCAATCACACGACCATCTTTGTCTAAAAGTTGTACGCTTGTATTCGAATCCGTAATAACTTCAATCGGTGTTTTAGTAGTTGCCTTTCCAGCTAAAGGTGTTGTCACTCTAGGTTTAGTCGGTGGCGTCGAATCCGTTGCTTTGACTGGATCAGATGTAGAACTATTCGGATGTTCTGCATTATCTATAGCCTTGGCGGTAACATTACCTTCTGGAATAGGACGAGTTGGCGTTATAGTGACATGTCCATTAGCACCTGTAGTCCCAGAACCAATAACATTGTTATCCTTGTCTAATAATTGAACATTCGTATTAGGGTCCGTAATAACTTCAATTGGTGTTAAAGTTGTCGCCTTTCCACCTAGTGGTGTTGAAACTCTAGGTTTAGTTGGAGGCGTTGTATCAGTTGCTTTAACCGGATCAGATGTAGAACTATTCGGATGTTCTGCATTATCTATAGCCTTGGCAGTGACATTACCTTCCGGAATAGGTCTTGTAGGTGTAATTGACACTCGACCTGAACTATCTGTTGTTCCGGTACCTATGATTTGCCCATTTTTATCTAATAATTGAACATTCGTATTCGGATCAGTTGTAACTGTAATCGGATCAGTCGTACCTGCTTTTCCAACTAATGGTGAAGTGACTCTAGGTTTAGTTGGTGGTGTAGTATCCGTCGCTTTTCTAGGTGCAGACGTTGAAACGTTGTTAGCAGGGTCATACGCTTTGGCAATCACATTACCTTCTACAATAGGTGTTGTAGGAGTGATTATTATATGACCATTTCCGTCAGTCGTACCTGTACCTATAATGTGCCCATTTTTATCAATTAAATCCACTCGTGTATTTGGATCTGTAGTAACAGTAATCGGTGTTAAAGTTGTTGCTTTACCAGTTAAATCTGTATCGACAGTTGGAACTGTTGGTGGAATAGTATCTGTTACTGATACGTGATCAGAGTCTATTGAGTTAGGTGTCTCTGCACCATCTGTAGCGCGTGCGTAGATTTTACCTAAAGGTAGTGGTGCTGTTGGCGTAACAATACCGTGGCCGTCTATTCCAGTAAGAATTAAACCATAACTTTTTCCATTTTCATCAAAAATTTCCACTCTAGTCATAACATCTGTAGAAACATCAATAGGTGTTCTCGTACCCACTTTATTTACTAAATTAGTATTAATTACTGGTTTTCTAGGTGGTGTTGTATCAGTAACGTGTCTTGGATCAGATGTTGCATTATTAGTTGCATCAGTTTGATCATATGCTTTTGCAGTGATATTACCTTCGAAAAGATAATGATCTGGAGTGATATTCACATGTCCATTAGAACCAGTAATTCCACGACCGATGACATTATTATTTTTATCTAATAGTTCTACTCGCGTATTTGGTGTAGATGTAATGTCGATAACTGGTGTAGAGAAAGCTTTACCTGCAACATCTGTGTTAATGACTGGTTTCATTACAGGTATAAGTGTTGTCGCTTGAACAGGAATCGAAACAGAACTATTCGGATGTAAAGCATTATCTGTAGCTTTCGCAGTCACATTTCCCTCAGGAATAACTCGATCTGGCGTAATAATCACATGACCACTAGCATCCGTTGTACCTGCTCCAAAAATACGTCCATTTTTATCAATTAATGCAACATGTGTGTTTGGATCAGTAGAAACATCAATAGGTGTTAATGTACCAGCTTTATATACTAATCGAGTGTTAATGACTGGTGTTGTAGGTGGAATCGTGTCAGTTGCTAATTTAGGATCGGATGTTGAAACTTTTGATTCATCACTGTGATTATAAGCTTTTGCAGTGACATTACCTTCAGGTATAGGACGAGTTGGTGTAATGAAAGCATGTCCATTAGAACCTGTAGTACCTGTACCAATTTTATTGCCATTTTTATCGAAAATTTCTACTTTAGTACTCGGATCAGTAGAAACGTCGATGACAGAAGTTGTTGTTGCTTTACCTACTAAATTAGAGTTAATAGTTGGTTTTAATGGCGGCTGATTTTCGATAGAAGTTAATGCACTATCTTCAGGTAATAAACGACCTGATAAAACAGTATAGGCAGTTTTACTTGTACCACCCATTGCTGCTGTGTTGGCATATGACCAAGCGTTTTCCAATTCTGCATTCGTCACATTATCTCTTAATTTAACTTCAAGATGCATGTGATAAGCGCGATTTGCACCTTCTGGATGGTTGGGATCCACTTGAATACCAATTCCATAGTTCCAACCACTGAAAATGCCTCTTTGGTCTTCGACTGCTCTTCTCAAATCAGGATTATTTCTATTTGAGTGGAAATATTCGTTCGCATCAGAATTATAACTTCTGCCAGGACGAACACCATAACTGAGATAAAATGTTGTGTGACCAAAGTCATGTTGATTGCTATTTAGCATATCAAACATTTGAGTACTGTTATCTGGATCGATGATAAAATCGCTCGGTGACTCACTCAATAGACTGTTACTACCACTTCTTCTTTCATAAGCGGTATAAGATAGATTTCTAACTGAATCACTCGAAAATGAGCCATCTGAATTTAATTTCATTACTTTATATGGTAATAGCAATGTCATACCTAGACGATGTTGAGAACCACGTGGAATGAAATTAAATCCATCATTGTTGAAGAAAACATCATAAACTAAGTATTTTGAATTTCCATCACGTTTATAATAAGCACGCATTACGGTCTTTCTAGATGTAATATTTTCCACACCATTAACTTGTTGACCAGTACCTAACGCCCTACCATCAGGTAATGAGGCATAGTTACGTTGGTACACAATGACGTTTCTACCGGCATTCCAACGACCATTTAAAGTTGTAAATCTAAAATTAGTACCCTTTTCAATTTGTTGACCGTTTCTTGGATCGCGTTTACCTGAATGAGAACGAGTAATCACATTTGCTAATGAATTACGCGTTCGCTCTAATCTTGTAACTAATTCTAGAAGTGATTGTTGCGAGACATTACTAGATTGAGTGAAACGACTACTTTCTACAATTAATTTTTTCGCTTCTTCAATATGAGGATTTGAAGGTTCTATAGTTTCAACTTCTAATAATTTACTTTGAATTTCTTGAGTAAGATTAGTCAGTTTAGAAATGTTTTTGTCATCAATTTTCTGTTTGTTATCCGACTTAGATTCTTTAGATGTGTCTAGCTTATCATCATGGTTACTTTGATTCGAAGATTGCGTCCCTACGATCGATGAAGATTTTTCTTTCAGTTCATTTGTTTTTTCATCTTTAGTGACTGGCGATCTTTCTTCCATCTTTTCTTTAATAGATGTTGATGTCGAATTAGTAATTTCTTTTTCGCTTGTTTGAGTTTCTATTGCATTTTTTTCTGTAGTTATCTTGTCATTTTCTTTTGATTGCTTATTGATTTCTGCAGCTTGATCAGGAGTTTGATCATTTTGAATTGTTATTGCATCATTTGGATTACTATTATTGTCTCGGGATGCTTGTGGTTCAGTACTTTGCTGTGCTTTTTCAACTGTCGTATTGGTATATTCACTCGCATGGGCTTGATCAGTATGCGTTCCTAAAAATACTAACGTGGCGATTAATGTTGAGAAAGTTCCCACTGCATACTTTCGAATACTGAACTTTTGCAGTTTATCTCGATGATTCATTGATGTGCTTCTCTCCTATTCTATGTTGTATATTCTTGATGTTGATGTTATGAGTAGTTTTGAAAAAGTAATTCCGATAACACATAGCTCAATATCAAATGGATTGATAATTAAGTTACCATATTTATTGTCTTAATTTTTTCAGTCATTAGAACATAAAAAATTGCTCGACAAAAGTTTCACAACTCCTCTCGGGTGTTAATTTCAATTATCATTATGAAATGAACAATTCAGTAGTTGTTCTATTTAATAATATCATTAATTTAATTGAGTGTGAAATAGATTTTAATTTAATAAAATAAAAAAATATAAATATTGAGAATCGTTATAAATTAGTTAAAAAAGAGACTCAAAACACATTATAGGTCTTGAGTCTTTGTACTAAATTATAATTTTGTTGATATATATTTTCCAGAAACATAAAGTTCATGTTCGTTGCAAATTGAAAGTATGTGGTTAAGTGAATGTGCATAAGCCATATCTCTATAAATTTCCATGCTATTTAGTGGCACATCAGTAAATATTTCGGCTAACTTTTTTGACAAAGTTAAATTATACTTATCTGCTTCAATTTTCTTACGTTGTCCAGGAGTCAATTGTTCAATATTGGATAATACATTCTCAACACTTCCATAGGTTTGAATTAATTTAAGAGCTGTTTTTTCACCTATACCTTTAACACCAGGATATCCGTCTGCAGAATCACCCATAAATGCTTTAATATCAATTAATTGTTGTGGATTTAACTGATATTCTTCATTAAAACGAGTTAAAGTATAACGATTATAAATATTAAATCCTTTCTTTATTAACCAAACTTCTACATTATTATTAATGCATTGTAATAAGTCTTTATCTCCAGTGATGATGTGGACCTCGTTATTATCAGAAAATGTTTTTGCCAAAGTTCCTATCACATCATCAGCTTCATAATTAGTCATTCCAACATTTATAAATCCAAATTGGTCTGAAATTTCTTTGACGTAGTCAAACTGTGGAATAAGCTCTTCTGGTGGTGCTGGACGATTTTGCTTATAGTTGGTATACATATCATTTCTAAAAGTGGATTGTCCCATATCCCAACATACAGCTACATGACTAGGATTGATTTCATTTATTGCTGTGAAGATATGTCTAACGAAACCTTGAATTCCGTTAGTTGGTATACCTTTTGAATTATACATAAATTGATTGTGTAAACTTGTAGCATAGAAATGTCTAAATAATAAAGCCATTCCATCTACTAATAGGACACGATTTTTCATATTTTGTGCCTTCCTTCTATTTTAATAGTGCGTTTAATTTTTGATTCGCAATACGTAATTGCTCGATTAATGTATTGTCTAAATTAAATGATAATAATTCATCGATTTGATCTTGAATTGCATCCTCAATTTGCGCAAATTTCTCTTCAGTTTCTTTATTCATCGAAGCAACATACTGAATCAATGCCTGTCTAAATTCACTAATTTGATTTTGTAATAACTCCAACGTATTTGAACTGATTTGTTCTTGTAACTCTCGTTGAGTATTTGGGTTCAAAATTCGACGTTTCGTTAATTGTTTAGGTAAAGCATTAATCATGTCATTTAAATCAACACGCAAGAATGCCTTTTCAGTAAAATTAGGCATAATTGAAAAATCTGAATTAATAAATACATGCAATTGATTTAATTTTTGGATTGTCGGTGCGACTTGTTCGCTAAGTTGACGGTTATAATATTTCTTGATTCGTTCAACTAATAAACTTTGTTCTAAATATAGTCGTTGATGTATTTGATCTAAAAATGCTTTAGAAGAAATTTTCTTTTCATCATTAAAATCACTATTTTGAGTCATCTGACTATTAAATATACTTTTAACATCATCCAATAATTGTAATTTTAATCTGCCATTTAAATGATAAATCTGATCTTCAACTTCATTATTAGTATGTTGTTCTGTAGTAAATAGCAATTGATTTGGTAACCTTTGTTCATTTTGATATTTCTTCAATTGATGCTGACGTTGTTCAATATGAGATTGGTTAGTTTTATAATCATGAATCATCTCTTCGAAAGAAATATTGATTTGCTCAAGTTGTTTAACCATTTGTTGCTCTAAAATTATATTTGAATCAACTTCTACAAATTGGTCAATGCTATGACGCAGCTGATTAATACCTTCATCGTTCCCTCTCAATGCTTTTCTACTTGAAACACCAAAGATATCTGACTTCAAGTTTACTTGAGTTAAAGCATCTTTAACGTAATGTTTTACCGCAGCTAAATCATCACTGTTTTCAGCAAGGTCTACAGCGTTGATAACCATTTTGAATGCTTGATTTTCATTAAGTTGATTCATCTCTTTCATATGTTCGATGAAGTTTTTATCATTATCTGTAAATGAATGATTAAAATAACTCACATATAAAATTAAATCGGATGAAGTTAAAATTTGTTCAGTTTCGTTTGTATGACGTTGATTGTTTGAATGTAAGCCTAGTGAATCAACGATTATTTTTCCTTTCAACCATTCTAATGGTAAATTGATGTGCACGGTTTTAACAAAAGTAGCAAACTCATCTTCAGCACTCCATTTTTTTATTTCCTCTTGAGAAATCGTATGTTTCATACCTTCATCCAACATATCTTTATATATAGAAAAATGTTTGTGAACTGCACTTACAAAAGCAAGTTGCTTCTTTTCTAATTTGTTTTTTAATTGTGGTACATCAGATTGGACAAATGCTTCGAGTGATTCGAAAGAAACATTATGGTATTCAATGAGTTGATTAAGTTCATTTAATAGTTGTTCTTCAGTTTTAAGTGTGATTTGACTATCCTCACCGTAAGATAATTCAGTCGTAGCTGCAGTTGTAGGATTTGGTGAACTTACTAAGTATTGCCCACCTAATAAGGCATTAATTAAACTACTTTTTCCTGCACTGAATGTACCAAATACACCAATTTTGACAAGTTTATTTTCTAATCGTTCTAATGTATCTTTAATATCATTTTTTGTTCTATCAAATAATGGTACAGGTTCAATAATGTTTAATGCTTCTTGAATGTTAACCTTTTTAGTATTACGCTCATTTAAATTTTCATCAGACGCGCTCTCATCTTTTTCTAAAACTTGATCATTGTTTTCTAAAATATAGTTTGCTTCAGTTCTTCCTATTAATTTATCTAAAGAGTCATCCATATGGATATAATAATGTTGATAATTTTTAGTTGTTAGAGATTCTTTTAAATTTTGTAATTCAATATAATGCTCATATATCTGTAGATCATCATTAGTTTCTTCAGTTAAACCTTGCGCTTGTGTATGATCAATCGCTTGATTAAATAACGGATTGGATTGTTTTTCTACAAAATTAGTAATAGCTTTAAGCACTTCATCACTAAAAGTAAGTACATAAGTATTACTTATACTCGTTTGAGGTTGATATAAATTGGAAATTAAACTTGAATCTATTTCGTAATGTTGATTTAATACATCATGATTAACTTCAGAGTTATTAATAAAACGTGTTAAAAATGACATGTCCTCTCGTAAGGGTTGTCGAATTTGTTGATTAACTTTGTCTTGAAGTTTAGAAACAACATTCTGTAAGCGTGCTTCTTGTTCCTCTTTTTTTTTCTTCTTTTTGTTTAAAAAGCCGCCAACTTTAAAATCATCACTCATACTTTCAAGATAATGTCTAATATCTTCACGCATGTCATGTGTCATAATGTATGCATTATCTAATATATCTTTTCGCTTTTGTTTTAAAAAACTTAATAATTGATCAGGATTATTTAAGAGTCGAGCTTCTTCACTAACGGCTTGATTTTGTTGAAATTTAGCATAGGCTTGTTCAAATTCATCTTCATTTATATTAAGCTGTTCTAGAATATCTTGTAGTTCATTTTGAATATATCCTAATTGAGCCTCTGTAATAAACTTAACTGTACGATTTACATAATCCTCAATAGGTTCTCTATAATTATCATTCTGTATTAAATATTGAGAAAGACGTGAAAGTTCATTTTCGGGATGATCGAATTTTGTTACATAGAAAATATCTGTAAGTTTAATATCCCAATCTTCTATTGATTTATTGACTCTTTGTTTGAAAGTTTCAAAAGTAATTTCATCTTCATTATGTTTATCGATTTGATTAATGATAAAAATGACTGGTATACCTACATCATTCATTCTTTTAATAAATTGAAAATTTAATGCAGATTGTACATGATTGTAATCTACTGTATAGAACAAAATGTTGCTTGTATACATGAATTGTTCAGTTGTAGACTGATGTGTAGTTACGTTTGAATCTACCCCAGGTGTATCTTGAAGCGTAAAACCATTTTTGAATTTTGAAGAAGGAAAATTAATTTCAACAGACTCTACATCTACATTTAAACGATTCATTTTTTTGACTTCATCATATGTTTTTAATTTTGTATATTGTTGATTTTCTAAATTAGCTATAATTTCTTGTTTGTCTGCAACTGATACGATTGCAGTATTACTTGTGGTAGGTACTGGTGAACTTGGAAGAATATCTTGTTCTAATAATAAGTTAATTAATGTAGATTTCCCCGCTGAAAAGTGACCAACAAAAGAAGCGGTATATTGATTTAAATATACCTTTTTTATTACTTGATTAATAGTATGTATTAAAGTTGAATTTTTTGATTTTTCAACTTCTTTTTTTAATTTATATAAAATATCTAATTGTTCATTATTAGCCATGCTAAGTCCCCTTTGTTTCAAACATTCAAATAAAAAAGTAACAGCCTGAGACATACTTAATGTAACAGGCTATTCTTAATCGGGTAGGCAGATTTAAAATTAAATATACTGTTTAAGTTTATTCAACAAAAATTATACTTACTAAAGTAAAAACTTTAATTTTTATTTCTGACTCGCTACCTATTTATTAAATTTTATCACAACAATAGTTTGAAACAAATATAAAGAATAGTTAATTGAACCAAGCTGGTTTATCTCCATCAGTGTTTGGTTTATTAACACCTATGTTTTCTTTAGAATATAATTCTGGGTTTTTCGCTATACGTACAGCTAAACTTGCAATACTGCGTCTTGAAACTTCTGTTCCTCTAAATTGAGTATCCTTCGATGTAACTTCGTAATCTGTCTCATTTTTAAATGTAAGCCATGCTGGACGAATAATTGTATAATCTAATGTTGATGCTTCAATAATATCTGCAGCTTTACGATATTTTGTCAATTTCTCTCCAAATTGAGATTTATTAAATTCATTAAATTTAGCTGGTAATTCATCGTAAATACCAGGGGCAGCTACAAAGATTAATCGTTTAACATCTTTTTTAGACATAGCATCTACAATAGCTTGTGCTTCGATATCTAATGAACCAGATAGACTAGCAAATACAACATCAACTTTATCAAGTGCTTGCTCTAAATCTTTTGAGTTTTTTGCATCGCCTTCATAAACTGTTACTCGATTTGATGCGTAATCAGGAATTCGATGCGCATTTCTTAAAAATAAATCTACATTAAAATTAGAATCCTCTAAAAATATTTTAGTAGCCTCGATAGAGACCTTACCATTTGCGCCTATTATTAATACTGTTTGCATATTATTTCTCTCCTAACTAAGATGTATATAAATTTATGTATTTGTATCTATATTTAACACTCTTACTATCACTTTACATCAGTAATAATAAGAGTGCTAATGAATTGATTAAATTAATTAAATATTATTAGCTACATTAAGAAAAATTTACAAATTTAATAAAAATTATATAGTAGTTGGCTTTTTACCCCAATATTGATAATAAGTACATTCAATATAGCCGTTAAATAATTTTCTTCTTTTAGTAGCTTTTCGATTAACTAAAAATTCAAATTCCTTGTTACTAGTCAAGATGTAAGTTGATAAATGTGAATGTTGATTCATTAATTTACCAATATAACGATACATTTCTTCGACTTCTTCCTTATCTCCAATTCGTTCACCATATGGAGGGTTTCCAACTAAAGCTACTGATTCATCGGTATCAATTGTTAATGTATTCACATCTTTAACACTAAATTGGATTATATCTGCCAAGCCGACTTCTTTAGCATTACGTTTAGCAATTTCAACCATTTCAGGATCTATATCTGATGCAAATACTTGAATGTCTTTATCGTAATTAGCTTGTTGATCAGCATCATCTCGCATATCATCATAAATATTGGGAGGCATAATATTCCATTCTTCAGAAACAAAATCTCGATTGAAGCCTGGTGCAATATTTTGAGCGATTAAACATGCTTCTATGGCAATAGTACCTGAACCACAGAAAGGATCTATAAAAGGCGTATCTCCCTTCCAATTGGCAAGTCGTACCAGACTCGCTGCCAACGTTTCTTTAATAGGAGCTTCCCCCTGAGCAATACGATATCCACGACGGTTCAAACCTGAACCTGAGGTATCGATAGTCAATAATACATTATCTTTTAAAATAGCTACCTCAACAGGGTATTTAGCACCACATTCATTTAACCAGCCTTTTTCATCATAAGCTTTTTTTAAACGTTCAACAATCGCTTTTTTAGTAATAGCTTGACAGTCAGGTACACTATATAATGTTGATTTAACACTTCTACCTTGAACTGGGAATTGCCCTTCTTTATCAATAATGTTTTCCCAAGGTAGCGATTTTGTTTTTTCAAAAAGTTCATCAAATGTTGTAGCGTTGAAACGGCCTACAACAATTTTAATACGATCAGCTGTGCGTAACCATAAATTGCATTGCACAATAGCTTTAGCATCACCTTCAAAAAAGATACGTCCATTTTCAACCTGTGTTTCATAACCGAGTTCTTGGATTTCTTTGGCTACAACAGCTTCTAATCCCATTGGACAAACTGCTAATAATTGGAACATTACGTTTTCTCCTTTTTTATAGATATATTTATATGTTAACAAAATTTATTATGTATGAGTAAAAAAATAAAAAGCTCTCCAATCAATGGGAGAGCTAAACTAGTTCATGATATTTCTGTAAGCCATGTTCTGTACCGTTGTACTCATAACGTACACTAGTTGTACTGGTACGTCGGTGGTAACCATCTGTCTACAAATCTTTATATTCCGAATAAAGATGTCTCGTTTATACGTTGAATTCCGCTAAACAAGTGCTCCTACCAAATTTGGATTGCTCACTCGAGGGGTTTACCGCGTTCCACCCTTCATATTTCTATGAAAGCTACGTCACTGTGGCACTTTCAAACTAATTTAACCATATCATAAGACTTAGGTTATTTCGTTGCCGTCAAATTAATGCCTTGATTTATTGTTTCATCAAGCACGAACACTACAATCATCTCAGACTGTGTGAGCATGGACTTTCCTCTATATTTCTATAGCGATTACCCAAAATATCACTTTTGCGATTATATCATAATTTTTTATACTATAACAGATATTTTTAAAGAATATCTGTTGTTAATTGAATACTTATTATTACACAAAAAATATCCAATTGATAACATTCATTAATTAAGCTAAGTTAGATTACTTTCCAAAAACAGCTTTTTCTAAATTTGAAATTCTTTTTAAAATATCAACATTATTGTTTGATGAACTTGAGTTGTTTGAAGAAAACGATTTATTGTCAGAAGGTCTTGTTGTTGCCACTCTTAGTCTTAATTCTTCAACTTCTTTTTTTAATTTGTTATTTTCTTCAGACAATTTTACAACTTCATTATTCATATCAGCCATTTTTTGATAATCTGTAATGATATCATCTAAAAAAGCATCTACTTCCTCACGACGATAACCACGGGCCATAGTTTTTTCGAAATCTTTTTCATAGATATCTTTTGCTGAAAGCTTTAAAGAAACATCTGCCATTTTTTCCACCTCATTCGAAACTTTGAACTTGCTCCCACTGCATATCATTTATAAAATCAGTGAGTTCATCAAATGCCACAATATCACAAGTATAGTTTGTTTTATTTATAAAATCAACTAACATCCTTTTAAAGAATTTTGGGCTTCCTTCTTGCTCTTCATCATATATAAGTATAGTCATATTTGTATGATCTAACATAAACTGATCTGTTTGTTTAAATTGATATGGTCCTTCATATTCGGTATGATGTACACTTTCCATAAAATCAGCTTCTTGAGCAATTTTATTATACTTCATTTGATTCTGTTCATTCCACTTAGAAGTATGCCCATAAAAAGGCGTTATAATTCCTAATTTTAAATCGGGATACTCAACTCGCAAATCAATAACTACTTCAGCCGTCCATAATTCAATACCAAGTTGTCCTTGAATAAGTACCCACTCAAGCCCCTCATCAATATATTGTAATAATTTATGTCTGATAAAAGCTTTTAAATAATATACTTCAGGTGCGTCATCTTTGAAAATATTTAGTTCAAAAGATTTATACCCTGTTACATACACAGTTTTCAAATGCTCAACATCACCCTTCAATAGTTTGATAAATATAATTTAAATCGTAGTTAACAGCTTTTAACTTCTCATTAAAAAGCTTTTTGCTTGTTCTATAAAAGTGACAATCTACTGATAATTCTTTATATGACTTAATTAGTAAATCAAACTTATTAGCATTCATATAACTCAATTGAATAATCTGGGGTTTTAATTTAATGAGATTTTCTAACTTAGTGTCTATCGCTTGCGAATAAGGGTAAACTACTTCATAAAAATCAAAGTTCGTCTCGGAATTTTTAACAATATTATAGCGATCTTCTATTGTATGTAATTCATTGATTAAATCATTTATCAACATAGTATCCATGAAGACGCCCCCCTTATATTCAATTTAATTTATCATAATTTAAACTAACCGTCATTTAAATTGCTAGCTATATAAACAGGATAAATACATTGAAATATTGTTTTACTAGTTAATTAACGTTAAAATAAAGTAGATTAATAATGAAATTCATAGATAAGATTAAATACTTATTTGTCTATTTTTATTATTATCTATCATAGTTTGAACATATAATCATTTTACATAAATGATTATTAATAGTATTAGTTAGTGTAAGTATTACATAACCACTATTATATGAATTCAAACTTGTGTGGTGAATTAAATGAATTACCCTAATGGAAAACCTTTTAAGGGAAATACGACTATGGTCGGAAGAAACGGTAAATCGAATTTTAGTAATATAGAATATGGTGGCCGTGGTATGACTCTTGAAAAGGATATTGAACTTTCAAATGATTATTATTTAAAACATGGTAAAGCGGTTATCCATAAAAAACCAACACCTGTTCAAATCGTTAATGTTCATTATCCCAAGCGAAGTAAAGCAGTTATAAATGAGGCTTACTTTCGTACACCTTCAACTACAGATTATAATGGCGTTTATAATGGTCATTATATTGATTTTGAAGCAAAGGAAACTAAAAATAAAACATCTTTTCCTTTGAATAATATTCATGATCATCAAGTAGAACATATGAAAAATGCATTTCTTCAAAAAGGAATTGTATTTTTAATTATAAGATTCAAATTACTTGATGAAGCATATTTATTGCCATTTTCCAAATTCCAAAAATATTGGGATAGATATAAAAATGAAATAAAAAAATCAATAACAGTTGAAGAAATAAGAAAAAATAGTTACTATATTCCTTATCAGTATCAACCAAGATTAAATTACCTCAATGCAGTTGATAAGTTGATATTAGATGAAAGTGAGGACCGCGTATGACGGAAAATAAAGGATCTTCTCAACCTAAAAATGGTAAAAATGGGAAGTCCAAAGCAAAAAAGAATAAGAATGTGAAAAGAACGATTATCAAGATTATTGGCTTTTTATTAATTGCCTTTATCGTTTTAGTTCTATTAGGCATTTTATTATTTGCGTATTATGCATGGAAAGCTCCTGCATTTACCGAATCTAAATTACAAGATCCTAAACCGGCAGAAATTTACGACAAAAATGGTGATTTAGTAAAAAAATTAGATAACGGCGCAAGAAGAGAACATGTTGAGTTAAAAGATGTTCCTAAAAATATGAGAAATGCTGTGTTAGCAACTGAAGATAACCGATTCTATGACCACGGTGCAATTGACTATAAACGTTTATTTGGTGCCATTGGTAAAAACTTGACTGGTGGATTTGGTTCACAAGGTGCATCTACTTTAACACAACAAGTAGTTAAACGAGCATTCTTAAGTGAAGAGAAATCTATCGGACGTAAAGCACAAGAAGCTTACCTATCCTACCGTCTAGAACAAGAGTACAGTAAAGATGAAATCTTCCAAATGTACTTAAATAAAATTTATTATTCAGATGGTGTTTATGGCGTTAAAGCTGCAGCTAAATATTACTTCAATAAAGATTTGAAAGATTTAAATCTTGCGGAAGAAGCATATTTAGCAGGTTTACCACAGGTGCCTAACCTTTATAATATTTACGACAACCCTAAACAAGCGGAAAATCGTAAAAACACTGTACTCTACTTAATGCATTATCACAACAGAATTTCTGATAAAGAGTATAATGCCGCTAAGAAAATTAATTTAAAAGCTAATTTAGTAGATCGTACAGCTAAGGAACGTCAAATTGGCACTGATAACTCTGATTCAGAATACGATTCATATGTGAACTTTGTTAAATCTGAATTGATGAACAATAAAGAATTCAAGAATAAAAACTTGAGTGATGTTCTTCAAAGTGGAATTAAGATTTATACAAATATGGACAAAGATGTTCAAAAAACATTACAAGATCGTATAGACAACGGTAATTACTATAAAAATGAAGACCAACGTGTTGGTTCTACAATTCTTGATAGTAAGACTGGTGGCTTAGTTGCAATTTCTGGAGGTCGTAACTTCAAGGACGTTGTTGACAATAACGCTGCAACTGATGCGCATTTAACTGGTTCATCATTGAAACCGTTCTTAGCTTATGGTCCAGCTATTGAAAACATGCAATGGGCTACGAATCATGCAATTCAAGACGAATCAAGCTATTCAATAGATGGTGGTACATTCCGTAACTATGATGGAAATGGACATGGTACTGTAACTGCGTATGATGCGTTAAGACAAAGTTTCAACATTCCAGCGCTTAAAACTTGGCAACAAGTTAATTCACAAGCTGGGGATAATGCAGCTAAGAAATTCGCATCAAAAGTTGGATTAGATTATCAAAGTGACATTGGCCCTTCTGATGTACTTGGTGGTGGCGCTTCTGAGTTCTCACCTACTCAATTAGCATCTGCTTTCGCAGCAATTGCTAACGGCGGTACTTACAATAATGCACATTCTATCCAAAAAGTTGTAACAGCTGATGATGACACAATTGAGTTTGACCATACAAGTCATAAAGCTATGAAAGACTACACTTCTTATATGTTAGCTGAAATGCTTACAGGTACATTCAAAGCCTATGGTTCAGCCTATGGACATGGCGTATCAGGCGTTACTATGGGTGCTAAAACTGGTACAAGTACTTACGGTACTGAAATTAACCAACAATATAACCTACCTGATAACGCTGCAAAAGACGTTTGGATAAATGGTTTCACACCTAAATACACAATATCTATCTGGATGGGCTTCAGTGAAATTAAAGAAGGTGGCGTTAACTCATTCTTAGGTCACTCAGAACAAGAATATCCACAATATTTATATGAGGATGTTATGTCTGATATTACTTCAAGTGATGATGGTGACTTCAAGAAACCAGATTCAGTTAATGGCTCAAGTGCTGATAATTTATCAGTAAGTGGTCACCCAGATAACAACACGACTAATCGTGAAGTAAATGGTAGCAGTGGCTCAAGTTCATCAAATAGCTCAAATAGTTCAAATAACTCAAGTAATTCTAATAGTAGTAACACTAATAATAGTGGCAATATTAATTCAGGAACTACAAACAATAATTCAACAACACAAGGTACTAATACTGTCGGAAGTACACTTTCAAACATCTTTAATTTAAATAATATTTTCGATTTTAAAAAGTCCTCATAGTGTTTTTGAAATGTTAAATAATTAAAAGAAGGCAATTTCTATTACATCAAATAGAAATTGCCTTTCTTTATAATCATTGATAAAAATTAAATATTTGAGTATAAATATAAGCCAGTAGATGAATTAAATAACTCATTTTACTGGCTAATTACTGTTATAGTATTAACTTTGTCGCTTTCTTCTAATTTGGTATGACGCATTCATTTTAATTAACTCATTTTTTAAAGTCTTCATTTGACTATAACCCATAAAGTGATATTTTCTAGCTAACATATATCGATAGCGTTCTTCAAAGTTCATTGGAACTACTGGGTATTGATCTAATAATTTGAAATCAATAGTTTTAATTTCATTAATTTCTTTAAAAAATTGAATTATTAAATTAAAGTACTTATCGATTACTGGCTTAGCGTTTGATGAATTTAATGCTCTTTGTTTAGTGTATTCATCAAGTAACTCTTCAATTTCATCAAATTCTTGTTTATTAATCATTTAATCAAGCTTCCTTTAATTGCCCTTTCATACGTTTTTGCCCTTCTCTACAATCATTTAGTAAGGGACATATGTCACACTTAGGCTTTCTAGCTAAACAATGGTAGCGACCAAAGAAGATAAGTTGATGATGACTTCTACTCCATCTTTCCTTTGGAATAATACTACATAATCTATCTTCTACTTGTGTCACATTATCTTTCCATCTATTAATTCCTAGTCGCTTAGAAACACGTTCAACATGCGTATCAACTGCTAATGATGGCTCATCGAAAGCTACACTCATAACAACATTTGCTGTTTTACGACCGACTCCAGCTAAACTTTCTAATTCTTTATGAGTACTAGGAATTTGACCATTGAATTGTTCGAGTAGTGACTGACAAAGCTTTTGTATATTTTTCGCTTTGTTACGATATAAGCCAATCGAACGTATATCATTTTGCAGTTCTTCGATATCCACATTCAAGTAGTCTTGAGGCGTTTTATATTTTTGAAAAAGCGTACGTGTAACTTTATTTACTAAATTATCGGTACATTGAGCTGATAAAAGGACTGCAATTGTTAATTCGAAAGCATTATCATGTTTGAGCTCGCATTCAGCATTTGGAAACATATCAGCTATGACATCTATCATTTCTAGTGCTTTCTTTTTACTTATCATCTAACTTCTCCCCATTTAACCAATCAAATTTTGGTATATGATTAACCGTATGTGTCATAGATGGCTTGTTAAATTGTTCTCTTATTTTCTTAGATTCTTCAGTAGTTGTGACATTATTCTTTTTCCAATTTAACAATATACGATCTACGTACTTGAAACTAAGTTTGTCATGACTATATGCTTCATCTAACGCTGCTCTAATTAAAGTAAAGTCATGCTTGTCTGTGTCAATCCATTGATTAAGTGTTTCAATTTCATATGGTGAAATAGGTCTAGCAAACAAGGATTCTATATATTGGAAAAGGTCTTTAAAATTTTGTTGAGCTTGATTTGTTAGTTGTTTTGAATGATCTTGAGATAAAATATTGCTTAATTTTTCATAGAAACCATCTAAATTCATATATTCCGTAAATTTACCTTCTTCGTCCTTTTTTACATGAAGTTGTAATAAATCCCTTTGAATTAAATGCTGAATGATGCTAGTTATTTCACGTGGTTCCATATCTGAGCCTAATTTCAACTCATCGATGGATGGTTGTTTATTTGTTGTTTCAGAGGCATAAATCAATTTAATTAAAATAATTAAATCTTTTTCTGTCAGTCCTAATTCACTATAATGGTCAAATAATTCTCTTCTAACGACGACAGGACGTGTTTTGAGTTGAATTTTATTCAAATTGATATTCCCCCTCTTTAAAGTTGAAAAAGCGTCCAGTCAACATGCTGACTGGACGAGTAAATTAATATGGTATGTGGGATTAGAACTTATGGATATAAACGATTTAATAATCGTGGGAATGGAGCAGTTTCTCTTACGTGTTCCACACCAGAAATCCAAGCAACAGTTCTCTCTAACCCTAATCCAAATCCGCTATGTGGCACACTACCATAACGACGTAAGTCTAAATAATAGTTATAACTTTCAGCGTCTAATTGATGTTCATCTATACGTTGTTCTAATAATTCTAAATCATTAATACGTTCAGAACCACCAATGATTTCACCATAACCTTCTGGTGCAATTAAATCTGCACATAAAACTGTTTCTTCATTCTCTGGATTTGGTTGCATATAGAATGGTTTAATTTTAGTTGGATAATTTGTAATAAATACCGGTAAATCATAATGATTTGCAATAGCAGTTTCATGTGGTGCACCGAAGTCCTCGCCCCACTCAATATCATCGAAACCTTCTTCTTTTAAGAACTTAATTGCATCATCATAAGAAATTCTTGGGAAAGGTGCTGAAACCTTTTCAAGTTTACTCGTATCTCTATCTAGTGCTTTAAGTTCTAATTGACAATTTTTAAGTACAGATTTAACGACATGTGATACATACTGTTCTTGGACTTCTAAACTTTCCACATGATTTGTAAATGCCATTTCTGGTTCAATCATCCAGAATTCAATCAAATGGCGTCGAGTTTTAGATTTTTCAGCTCTGAAAGTTGGTCCAAATGAGAATACACGACCATGAGCCATTGCAGCTGCTTCCATATATAATTGACCACTTTGAGAAAGGAAAGCATCTTCATCAAAGTACTTAGTATGGAACAATTCACTTGTTCCTTCTGGAGCACTTGCTGTTAAGATTGGAGGATCAATTTTAGTGAATCCATTTTCATTAAAGAATTCGTATGTCGCTCTAATAATTTCATTTCTGATTTTCATAACAGCATGTTGTTTTTTTGAACGCAACCATAAATGTCTATGATCCATTAAAAATTCAGTACCGTGATTTTTAGGTGTAATTGGATAATCATGTGCTTCGTGAATAACTTCAATTGATTTCACTTGCATTTCGTAGCCTAAATCTGAACGGTTATCTTCTGTGATAACACCAGTCACATAAAGTGATGATTCTTGTGTAATTTCTTTAGCTAGTTGGAATGTTTCTTCAGAAACCTCTGATTTAACCACTACACCTTGCATAAAGCCACTACCATCACGTAATTGTAAAAAGGCAATCTTGCCACTTGAACGTTTATTTGTTAACCAAGCACCAATAGTCACTTCTTGGTTAAGATGTTGTTTAGCTTGTTTAATCGTTGTTTTCATAACCAATCTCCTAATTGTCATTCTTTGTAATCAATACTTATTTATTTTAACAAAATAAATTGTGAAGTTCTAGCATGTGAACACACTATCTCAATGTATAACAGTTTGAATCATTTATTAGCATCAATATTATGTTGGATTTTGTTAACAAGTTTGCTAAATTGTTTAATATCGCCCTTTTTTTGCTTATAATTTTCTAAAGTTTGAGCAAAAAAGTTTTTATAGTTACTGCTTACAAGACGATCATCAAAAGAGACAATCAACCCTTGATCATCTTCATTGCGAATTAAACGACCTAAACCTTGTCTAAAACGAGTAACTGCGTCGGGTAAAACATAGTCCTTAAAGGTAGAATCAAATTCAGAATCCATAAGCCAATGTTTCGTATTGTATTTATTCATAAATGGAAGTTTAGCTATCATAACACATTTAATACCTTTAGCTTGATAATCAAAACCTTCGAAAAACGTTGATGTGCCAAGTAAAATTGTCTTATCAAAATTATTAAATTGTTGAACAATTTTATAGTTTTGATTTTGTTGTTGTGTAAGTACTACATAGTCTTCAAAAGTGGGTAATTCATTTAATAACTCTTGTACCATGTGCATCATACGGTAGCTTGTAAATAACACTAAACATTTCGAATCAGTGATTGTTACATACTCTTGAATATAATCCACTATAGATGCTATGTAATCATCGATATTTTTGAAGTTATAAGAACTAACATCACTAGGAATAAACACGTTCGTATTCGTGCGATTAGATAATGTCGATGGAACTTGATACGTGTTAAAATGCACATCTTCTTTAAACCAATTTTTAAAGGCATCAAACTTATGATTAAACGTCAATGTTCCAGAAATAAATGTTAATGAATTAAATTTATCTAAAACGCGAGTCGTTAAAATATCACGAACTGCATAATCTTTAACAATCAATTTAATAGTTGACTTTTGAGTTAGATTCCTAATGGATAAGTACGCAGTATGTTTATCTTTTAAACTCTGCTCTATATTTCGATAAGTATCATTAATATATAAAAGTTGTTTGCGTAAAGTCTTAATTGTTTTGTGCGTCATACCATTAAAAATTTCTAATGTCTTATTTATCTTATCAACAATCAAATGCAAATCTTTAAGTATCTGAGTTGAATCAAATTCAAATACATAATGGTGTCGATGTATATCGTCATCATAAACGTCAGAGTTTTGAATGATTTCGAATATATGATTAAATAGACGTTCATTTAAATCATGTATTTCTGATATATTCATTTTCAAACCGAATACATCTATCGGTGCGATATCTAAACGTTCTAAAATTCGTTGTTGTTCTAGTTTATCAATCGCTTTTAATAATTTTTCATTTTCATTTTTTCCTATTAAACCAAGTTGATATTTTAAATCTGAATAATCGAGTTCATTAGTGACTTGGTTTAATGCATAGTCAGGTAAACGATGTGCCTCATCAATTATACAATCATCGAAAAGTTGATAAATTGAATTCTCTTGGTCTGAGTGTATGAGATGTGCATGATTAGTGATTCCGATTTGAATATGATGTGCATTTCGTTTGATGTAATTGTAATAATGTATATCATGTCTAACTGGTACATAAGTTTCAATCTTTTGGTCAAAATACATTTTCTGGCCACCTTTAAGATTTAAATCTTGAATATCTCCAGTTTTCGTTTCGATAATCCAGGTCAATAATTGCATTTTTAAAATATTAACTTCATAGTTGGTAGTTTCATCTTTCAAAATCTGACTAATTAAGCCAAGTGAAATGTATTCAGATTTACTTTTTATGAGTGTGGCATTAATTTTAAAGTTTAGTGCTTGATTGATACTCGGAATATCTTTTAGCAAAAGTTGATTTTGCAACAGTTTAGTATTAGTCGAAATCATGACATGACGTCCAGTTTCAATGTTATACATCAAAGCCGCCAAAAGATATGCCAATGACTTTCCACTACCTAAAGGTGCTTCAATCATCGCTTTATCATTGTGCATGAGTTGCTCTAAGATGATTTCAGATAAATATAGTTGTTGTGGACGATATGTTAGATTAAGTGATTTAACTACTTCACTATACAATTCTTTAAGTGATCCATTAAATGTTGTTTTAGGTGCTTTTAAATCAATTTGCTTTTTATAAATTATTTGTTCGAATTGACCGTATTGATTATCTAAAGGTGAATTTTCATGTTGACGTACCATTTCAAACAAGACATTAAATAAGTCATATTTTAAATTTTTACTTAAATAATAGAGTTGTTTTAATGTATCTATTGGTAGTTGTTCGAACTTTTGAAAGGCTTTAATCATTAGTAATGCAGTAGTAGTAGCGTCTTCATCAGCCCTATGTGCGTTGTCTAAGGGTATGTCGTGTGCCTCTGCTAATTCACTAAGTTGATAACTCTTATCAGTAGGATAAGCAATTTTAAATACTTCTAACGTATCCAGAACCTTTTTAGGTTCAAAATCTATATTACAGTTTTGAAAGGCTTTTTTTATAAAATTTAAGTCAAAATCAACATTATGAGCAACGAACACACAATCTTTCAATTGTTTGTAAATTTCTTGTGCAATTTCATGAAAATAAGGGGCTTGCTCTAACATGGTATCTTCAATAGAAGTCAACGCTTGGATGAATGGAGGAATTTCCAAATCAGTACGAATCATAGAATGATAAGTCCCAGATATTTTATTGTTACTTACAAAAGTAATACCAATTTGTATAATTTTATCATAATCAAGTTGATTGCCAGTTGTCTCTAAATCCACAACTGCATAACTTGTGTGTCCCATAACTAACTCTCCTTATCTCATGTCATTCGCATTATATATCTATATCCGCACTAATAAGGCGTCTAACTTCATTATTTTCGTCTCTAACTATTAAGAAACCATCGTCATCAATATCGATTGCTTCACCTATAAATTGTTTGTCGTTTTCAGTGAAACGCAATTGGCGTTGCCATATATTTGAGGCTTCAATATACTCATTTCGAATTTCTGTAAAAGGCTTTGTTAAAAATTGTGAATATCGTTTTTCGATTGATGAAATGAGCTTTTCTAAAAATGAGTATCGATTAATTTTATTATTACTATGTAAACGAATGCTTGTTGCTCTCTGTTTAATATCATCAGAGAAATCACTGTCACTGTGGTTTAAATTAATACCTATACCACAAATAATAGCGTCAATTGAATCGTAATTTGCTATCATTTCAGTTAAAAAACCACATACTTTTTTATCAGCAATATAGATATCGTTCGGCCATTTAATTTCTACTTTATCATTCGTGAAAGATTGTATTGCATCCCTAATTCCTAAAGCAATAAACAAGTTAAATTTTGGGATCATTGAAAAAGGTACATTTGGACGCAATACTAGAGACATCCATAAGCCTTTTCCTTTTGAAGAAGCCCAATTACGATTAAATCGACCTCTTCCTTTTGTTTGTTCGTCACTTAATATAATCATAGACTTATTATTATCTACCAATTCTTGCTTAGCAATAATCTGAGTTGATTCAACACTTTCAAATACTTTTATCTCCGAAGCTAGTTGTGAATTTTTTAAAATATAAGATACGATACCATTATACCAACTATCTGGGAGTTTATTTAATTGGTGGCCTTTATGATTGATAGATTCGATTTTGCAACCATCTTTTTTTAATTGATCAATGACTTTTTTAACAGCTGCTCTAGAAATATTTAGCTGATCAGCAATATATTGTCCCGAAATATATTCAGATTGATGTATATATAACATACGTATAACATCTTGACTATATTTTGACATTCTCTTTCACCCACTTCAATAATTCATCTTTTAAATTTGGAACTTTATTTGTTAACACATCATTTTCTATTTGTCTAAGAACTTCTTTCAGCCAAGGGCCACTTTTTTTAGACGTAATTCTAAGTATATCTCCACCATTAATGTTTAGATCTCTACGACTTCTAATAGGTAAATGTTGATCAATTTCTTTTATTGATTGAAGATTAAATATTAACGGAGAGGCTACTTTAATGTTATTGTCTTCAAGTATTGAATTAATAGCAATGATATCTAAAATATTATTCATACCATAGTTATAAACGAATAATTTTAATTGATCTTTAGATGAAACATGAGGCATCTCTAGCATTATTTTATGATATTGATTGATTTTAGTTTTCTCATTGTTGCTTATATTTAAGTCAGAAAGTGAAGTATTTGTTTGTTCAACAGTCATTAATATTGCTAACCATAATTCAAAGCTTATTGGTGAATTAACTTTAGTTTGCTTCATATCAAGACTTCTAAAGAAAGGTACATAATTAAAGAAATTCAAACCTATTAGGTTTAGGTAGCTTTGGCTTACATTTTGACCTTTAATTAATTTTTTTAATTCCACGACAATGCGTTCTATAGATAAATGTTCTACATCTGCGATTTGATGTTTCATCGCATCAAAAGTATCACCTTCTATAGTAAAATTCAATTGGGATTGAAAGCGTAAGCCTCTTAAAATGCGTAATGCATCCTCTTTAAACCGTTCTTTAGCATCACCAACAGTTTTAATAATATGTTGATTTAATGCTGCATTACCGTCAAAATAGTCATAAATATTAAAATCTTTATCCATGACAATTGCATTAATTGTAAAGTCACGACGTTGTAAATCTTCTTTTAAATCACGCACGAAATAGACTTCACTAGGCCTACGATGATCAACATACTCTGCTTCAGCTCTGAAGGTTGTTACTTCATAATTTGTTCCTTGATACACGACATTTATAGTGCCATGCTCTCTCCCGATTGGGATAGTCTTGTCAAATATTGTTTCTATTTCATCTGGTGTAGCACTAGTAGTAATATCGATGTCGTGAATGGGTCTGTTCATTAAGTAATCTCTCACCGATCCACCAACGAAATATGCTTCAAATCCATGTTGTTCTATTTTTTCTAAAATGGGTTTTGCTTGATTAAATAGTTCTGTTCCCATACTAATCCTCTTTTTGATTTAACATTTTTCTATAGTAGTGTTCATATTGATCAGTTATTAATTCTGAACCAAATCGTACATCAATATCCTTTAACATAGCAGTTTGCATTTTATTATATAATTCTTTATTTGAAAGCAGTTGTAACGCATATTCACTTGCACTAGTGCTATCTCCTATATCCACAATGAAACCAGTCTTATCATGTTTAATAACCTCTTTAATCCCACCAGCATTAGAACCTATCGGCACTACTCCTGTTTTCATTGCCTCAAGCAAAGTTAATCCAAAGCTTTCTTTTTCACTTAATAGAAGTACTAAATCAGACATTTGGTAAAATTCACTTACTTGGTCTTGCTTGCCTAAGAATAGTACATCACTATCGATGCCTAAGTGACGTGCTAACTTTCTCATGTCTAATAATTCAGGACCGTCTCCTAACAAGATTAATTTACTTGGTATGTTTTTATGAACTTTAGCAAATGTCTCTAATATAGTATCTATGCGTTTCACTTTTCTAAAATTAGATACATGTATAAGTACCTTTTCATCAGGTTTAATACCATATACTTCTTTAAGCGTTTCATCATGACGCGTTGGAAATTCATTTTCACGCACAAAATTATAAATAGGAACAATTTCTTTCTCGGTTTCAATGATTGATTTAGTTTGATGTGCTAAAGAGTGACTCACACTTGTAACAATATCACTTTGCTCAATCCCAAATTTAATGGCGCCTTTGAGTGAATGGTCGTAACCTAGCACTGTGATATCAGTACCGTGTAACGTGGTCATTATTTTAATATCTTTTCCAGACATTTGACGTGCTAAAATTCCACAAACTGCATGAGGTACTGCATAGTGCATGTGTAATACATCTAAATCGTATTCCTTTATAACTTCTGAAATTTTAGTACTCAAAGTAATATCATATGGAGGATATTGAAAGACTGCATATTGATTTACTTCAACTTGATGAAAAGTAATATTAGGTAAAGGCTTACGTATTCTAAAAGGAATATTGGAAGTTATAAAATGTACTTCATGGCCTCTTTCTGCCATTTTTATTCCTAGCTCAGTAGCAATAATACCAGAACCGCCCATAGATGGATAACATGTGATACCTATTTTCATGAAAATCTATCCTCCTCTTGTTTATATTTATTTGCGTTCAAAACGATTTTTATCTCTAGTGTTGAACTTTTCCATTGTTTCATTAAAACTTTCAGTCATATCAATATCTAATGAATTAGCTATACAAAGTAAAACAAATAAATTGTCTCCTAATTCAGCTTTAATTGTATTATCTTCTTCAGTTTCTTTCTTTTTCTTTTCACCATGATAGTGGTTTATCTCTCTAGCAAGTTCTCCAACTTCTTCTGTTAAACGTGCTAAATTTGCCAGTGGAGAAAAATAACCAGCTTTGAATTGTCCAATGTACGCATCCACTTCATTTTGCATTTCTTTCATAGATTTCATTACGATCACTTTCTCCTTTATTATTGACTCTTATTAAGTATATATCATATTAAAAAATCATGCATTTTATGAATATGAAAAGAACAGACTATATTTTAAATCATACTGCTATATTTAAAAAATAAAAAAGGAGCAGAACAGAATTCATCTTGAATTCATTGTTCTACTCTCTTATAAGGATATCTAAAGTTAAAAATTTTGGTATTTGAACATTCAAAGTTTTAAATAACTACTAAAAATTTATAGTAGTTTTTACATCATTGTTTTTTATACCTATAACCCTAATTTCATTAATTATCACTTGCTTTAGCGATTAGAATAATTCTAACTAGTTCTGCAACAGCTGTCGCAGTAGCAGCAACATAAGTCATTGCAGCGGCTGAAAGAACCTTTTTAGCATGTTTATATTCTTTTTCATTTACAATGTTTAATGCAGTTATTTGTTTCATTGCTCTTGAACTTGCGTCAAATTCAACAGGTAAAGTTACGATTGAGAATAAGACTGCAAGTGACATTAACCCAGCACCAATCCATAAAGCTGTTGAGCCAAATGCACTACCCATAGCTGTTAAGATGATACCTAACATGATAATCATGTAACTTAATGAACTACCTAAATTAGCTAGTGGTACTAATGCACTTCTAAATCTTAAAAATGCATACCCTTGTTGATGTTGAATCGCATGTCCAACTTCGTGTGCAGCAATAGCTGTACCAGCTACTGAAGGTCTATCGAAGTTTGCAGGAGATAAACAAACAACTTTCTTTTTAGGATCATAGTGGTCTGTTAAGAAACCTTCACCCTTTACTACGTCAACATCATAAATACCATTTGCATGAAGTATTTCTTCTGCTACCTCGCGACCAGTTTTACCACTTGTTGATCTTACTTGTGCATATTTTTCATAGTTAGATTTTACTTTGTGTTGTGCCCACATAGGAATGAGCATAATAATGACAATATATATTATATAAGACATTATAGACAATAATTCCACTCTCCTTTAATCATATTCTACTGACTATCTAGTATTTAATCAAATAATTTAACCGATAAGATTTTTTTTAAATTATAATATAAACTTAGTGCAAAAACACTTAGCCAGAAAGCAATATAGCCTACCATCTCTTTGTGCTGTTCAATAAAATCATAGTACGGGTACTTATTTAAAACATAATCCATATAGTCATTGTTAAGTACCCAGATCATTGCCACTAATAGCCCACTAATCCTAATTTTTAAACGAGGATAGAAATAAATAGCTTGAATCGCCATAATACCATGACTCATAATCAAAAAAACATTCATTATGGTTAAGTTATGATCTAGATTAATCATGAGAATATTCATTATTATTGCCCAAAGTCCATATTTAACTAAAGTTACGAATGCAAGCGCCTCTACAAATGGGATATGCTTATTAAAAATGAGACAAATAATAACAATACACAAAAAAAGTGAAGCGATTGGGCTATCTGGTATAAATGGCAAGAAATACCAAGGTGTTTTAACTAATTGATTACCATACCAAATAAATCCATATAAGGTACCGAGTATGTTGAAAATAAGTAAAAAGATTAAGCAAGAGTGGCGATATAAGGTTAACTCCCACATCTGTTTTAATGTAAGCATGTGATTAAATTCCTTTGTGACTTTATCGGTTTTCAAGGATTTCTAAAATCTGTGTTAATTGGTAAAATTGTTCTCGATCATTAAGTTGTAAGCTTAAATCTATATTATGTCGTAAGTGTTCTACTAGCGAATGCACTTTTGTAGAATCTAGAGGTAAACTATAAATTGTGTTTAGATAAGCCATGTACTGAGGAGAGTACATTAATTGATGAATAATTAAATCATTGAATCTAAAATCTATCGAGTGTTGGTCTGAAAAATGAATAAGAATATCGAAGTCGTTATGATGAGTTGTTACGTATTCGAATATCTCATTTGTATTAATGAGTAAGTGATTATTTTTAACTAATCTAATTGCTGGTGCATCTGTATTTGTTAAAGCAAGTTCTAACGTTTTATGGTCAAATATTCTTTGATTTACAAAATGTACATGTTCTAGTAACTCGGTATGAGATTTAATATAATTTAAAATCCACACGCTAATTCGTGATTTAAAATGATAATGAAACAAAGCATATTCAATATAACTTTGTTTCATTTGTGTAAGTGTTTGAGTCAAAAGAATCACCTACATTAATAATCAAGACGATTGGCTTCTTCTTGCCATGTCTCATTACTAGGGTCTATTTCTATTAATTGTTGTAATATTGTTTTCGCTTTTTCGTTATACCCGATTTCGATTAAATAATAGTAATAGTCATTTAAGAAAGCGCTTTGAGTTTTCATTGTAGGATAAGCTAGTTCAAAGAAATGTTGTGCTTCTTTATCACGTTCTTCTTGGCCAAATGCATGAGCTAAATGCCACATGAATACAGGGTCCAAATCATCTTCATCCACATATGATAGCAATGCGATGATTGCTTCATAATCTTCTTCATTTCGGAACAAATCACTCAAAATTAATAAAGGTTCATGATAAGCATTGTCCACTTCAAGTGCTTGTTTTAGTAATTCAACACCTTCATTTGCATCACCATGTTCAATTTCTAAACTTCCTGTTGAAACCATCAATTCTTTATAAAATTGATTTAAACGTAACCCCTCTTTGCCGGTCTCAATGGCATCAGGATAATTTTTTTCATTTTCATAAAGTGATTGTAAATAGAAATATCCTTGAATAAAATCGGGATCTTTCGATAGAAGGTTCTTAGTAATTTTAATGGCTTCATGAGTGATATCATTTTTTTCATACGCGATTGCTTTTTTGAAGAAATCTTCAGAAGTCATTTCATCTTCATTAATTTCATCATATAGATTAATCGCATCACTATAGTTTCCACTTTGTAATGCACAATCTGCCATACGAGCAAATAAATTAATACCATTTACTTCGTATTCACCCGTATCTAATACGACTTCATATTCACGTGTAGCGCGCAAATATTGACCATCAAAATATAGCATCTCAGCTAATGCGAAATGGATGATTGGATCATTTGGCTCTAATTCCCTAGCTTCAATTAATTTATCAATGGCAACTTCTGTCATATTAATTTGCTGATATAAATCAGCCTCTAACATTAATTTTTCTGTTGATATTGCAACTTGACTTAAATATTCTAATGCTTCATCAGTTTGATTCTCTGACATTAGACCTTCAATAAAATATATAAGTAATTCACTTTCATCTGGATATTTATGATATAAAGTTCTAAATACCTCTAGACCTTGAGGTGTTAAACCAAAATTATATAAGGTTTCACCAAGAATAAATAATGCATCGTCATTATTAGAAGTTAAAGCATCATTTACACGAGAATCTAAATTATCTAATTTTTGAAGATTGATATCGTCTATTAATTTATAGATATCTTCCATACTGTTTTATCCCTCATTTTCTAAAAGCATTAATTTAGGAAGGAAACCTGGGAACGATACATTTACTGCATCAAACTGACGGATATTCAGTGGTTCATCACTTAATAATGATGCAATAGCTAACATCATCCCTATTCGGTGATCTGTTAAACTATCTACGGTTGCTGACTTTTTAAATTCTGAAGGATGAATAATAAGTCCGTCATCAGTGGGTTGCAATTCAAACCCTAATAAACCGAGCATGTCTGCAGTCGTATCAATTCGATTAGTTTCTTTCACTTTTAATTCTTCTGCATCTTTAATAATACTAGTACCACTTGCTTGTGTACACAATAGTGCAATAATTGGTAACTCGTCAATAGCTTTTGGAACTATATCACCTTCAATAAGAACAGGTTTTAAGTTTGGTGTGTATTTAACACGGATTGATGCAGTAGGTTCTGATGTATCTGTGATATTTAAACATTCAATATTTCCTTCCATTTGTTTAACGATATCTATAATACCTGAACGAGTTGGATTGATGCCAACATTATGAATTGTAATATCACTACCAGGAGTAATAAGTGCTGCCACTATAAAGAATGCTGCTGAAGAGATATCACCAGGCACATAAAAATCTTTAGCTTTTATATGTTCGATAGCATTTGGTTGAGTAGTAATTTCTTTACCAGAAATGCTAATCGGAATATTAAAATGTTCAAACATTGTTTCAGTATGATTTCGACTTACATCTAACTCAGTAATTTTAGAAATGTCATTAGAAAATAGACTTGCAAATAATAATGCACTTTTGACTTGTGCACTGGCTACTTCCATTTTATAGGTAATACCATTAATTGAAGCGGGTTTAATAATTAATGGTGTAAAATTATCGTCAATGCCAGTAATATTTGCCCCCATTAATCTGAGTGGCTTCATTATTCTATCCATAGGTCGTTTACCTATTGAAGCATCACCGGACAAAACGCAATTTAGATTGAGCCCACTTAGTAAACCAGCTAATAATCGGGTTGTAGTACCAGAATTTCCAGTATATAGTGTTTGATGTGGTGTTTTAAATTTATTATAACCAGGTGAATCAACTATAATCTTTTCATCAGCAAGCTGTAAGTTAACACCTAATAATTTAAATATTTCTATTGTGCGTAAACAATCTTCACCCAAAAGAGGCTTATATATAGTCGATTGACCAGTTGCTAAAGACGCCAACATAATCGCTCGATGGGTCATTGACTTGTCTCCGGGCACTTCAATTTCTCCAATTAATGGCCCTTTTATATCTATTATTTGCTCATTTGACATACTGTAATCCACCTACTTTAATACTAGTTGTAAATCGTTAAATGCTTTTATTAATATAGTTTTTTCAACGTGACATACTCGTGGTTTTCCAAGTTCTTCAAGTAATACCATTTGAATACCTTCACCATTATTTTTCTTATCAGTTAGCATATAGTGATACATATCGTCAAAGTTTAATTGCTGAACAATTTGAACTGGATAATGAAGTTTCTTTAAATACTTAGCATAATATGAGATGTCGAATTGTGTATCAAGTAAAGTATTAGCAACTATAAATTGGTAAATGATTCCAATCATAACAGCATGACCATGTGGTATTTTAGTCTTGTACTCAACGGCATGACCGAATGTATGTCCTAAATTTAAATACTTTCGCATATTGTGCTCTTTTTCATCTTTAATGATGACGTTTAGTTTAGCTTTAATTCCTTTGAAAATAAACTGATCTATATCATTCAAAGATTCTAGTTTTTCTTTTGTGGAGAAGTGTTTTTCAATGTCATCTACTGCAACTTGACCTGTTAATAGTGCATGCTTATAAACTTCAGCATACCCACTTAGTATTTCGTCATAAGGCAATGTTGCTAAGAAATTTAAATCGTATATCACAGCTTTTGGTCTATAAAATGCGCCAATTAAATTTTTACCGTGAATGGAATTAATCCCTACTTTACCTCCCACGCTAGAGTCATGGGCAAGTATTGTTGTAGGTACTTGTATGAAATCAACACCTCTTAATAAAGATGAAGCAAGAAATCCAGTGAAATCTCCAGTAGCACCGCCTCCTATCGCAACTAAACAAGTATTACGTGTTAAATTGTATTCAAGAAGGTGTTCTAGCGTTTGTTGATAATGTTCAAACGTCTTCATCTTCTCACCAGCTGGAACTATTATCTTATATATATGTGTTGATTCAAGTAACGGTGTAAACTTAGTTTTAAAGTTAAAATCGACGTACTCATCAATGATAAGAAACACTTTATCATAGTCTTGTATATATTCAGATAACTCCTCGAAAGCATTATGTTCAACTATAATTGGATAATTATTATTTGGATAAGTTGTTTGTAATTGCATATGAAATACCTCGTTCCTTACCTAATAATTTATTAGAATTCAATATTAAGGCGTCTTCGTTCATCAATTTGGGTTTTTAGCTGATCGATATGATTGGATTGAAACTCTTCTGTAATGGCTTTAGCAACCTCAAAAGCAACAACATGTTCACAAACAACACTTGCTGCAGGTACTGCACAACTGTCAGAACGTTCAATCGTGGCTTTGAAGTCTTCTTTAGTATTAATATCAACGGAATTAAGTGGTTTATATAAAGTAGGAATTGGCTTCATAACACCATTAACAATAATTGGCATACCATTTGTCATTCCACCTTCAAAGCCACCTAAATGATTGGAGCCTCTATAGAATCCAATTTCATTATCATATAAAATTTCGTCTTGAATTTCGCTACCTGGTTTTTCAGCAGCTTTGAATCCTTCACCGAAGCTTACTCCTTTAAATGCGTTAATACTTACAACACCTTGTGCTATACGACCATCTAATTTACGATCATATTGCACATAACTACCGACTGCAACAGGCATATTTTCAACCATAACTTGAACAACACCACCAATTGAATCGCCATCTTTTTTAGCAGCATCAATTTTATCTCTCATTTTTTGAGCGATAGTTTCATCAATTACACGTACGTCATTCTTATCAATATTTTGTTTGAATGTTTCAGTATCATATAAACCTTCATCTTTAATACCACCAATTTCAACAACACGACTATACATGTGAATGTCTAATTGTTCTAGAAGAATTTTAGAAACTGCACCTACTGCAACACGTGCTGCTGTCTCTCGAGCCGATGAACGTTCTAAAACATTTCTTAAATCTCTATGATTATATTTCATACCACCGATTAAATCTGCGTGTCCAGGACGGGGTTTTGTAATCGTACGTTTCATATTATCTCTTTCTTCATCAGAAATAGGCTCAATACCCATAATATTTCTCCAATGTGTGAAATCATCATTTGTGACAACAATCGTAATTGGACTACCAAGTGTATATCCATTTCTGACTCCTGATACAATCTCTACTGCATCTTTTTCAATTTGCATACGACGTCCTCTACCGTAGCCACCTTGACGTTTAAACATTTCTTTATTTATATCTTCCGCTTTAATTTCTAAATTAGCAGGCACACCTTCAATAATTACTGTTAATTGAGGACCATGTGATTCTCCAGATGTTAAATATCTCATGAGAATACGCTCCTTTCCCTTTACTACGTTAAATTGTGATATGTGTTATCATATCACATTCAACCTTATAACATAACTAGTGTGCTACAGTATTTTTTAATTTATTAGAATATTTTAATAATTATCAAATGATAGATTAGTGATTTAATATTCAAATTAACAAAGAAGGTAGGACAGAATTCATTTTGAATTCATTGTCCTACCTTTAAAATGTTGAATATATGCTTAATTTAAGAAATTACCTATTTCAATCAACTAAAGTCAATTTGAATTGTAAACGCTTAATAAAATATTTCAATTTACTATTCATATAACCAAGTATCTCTAGGTGCTTCGTAGCTACTTAATTCCTCTTCTTTGAACCATAAATTAATCTCTCTTTGTGCTGATTCAACTGAATCAGAACCATGAATTACGTTTCTTCCTACTGTTAAACCTAAATCTCCTCTTATAGAACCTGGCGTAGCTTCAGAAGGATTTGTTTTACCTATAATATGTCTTGATACATCTACAGCGTCTTCACCTTCGACAACCATTGCAAAAACAGGTGCTGAAGTAATAAATGAAATTAATTTACCATAGAATGGCTTGTCAGTATGTTCGGAATAGTGTTCTTCAGCTAGAGATTGAGGAACTGTCATTAATTTAGCACCGACAAGTTTTAACCCTTTTCTTTCAATACGTGAAATAATTTCTCCCACTAAATTACGTTGTACTGCATCTGGTTTAATCATTAAGAAAGTTCTTTCCATCGTAATTGATCCCCCTGTGAATTAAGTCTGATTAATTTAAGACTTAAAATATAAATGTTTATTTATGTATAGTAATATTGTGTAACAAACAACCTGCTACTATTCAATAGTAACAGGTTGTTAAAGCGCTTTCAATATTTTTTCGTTCTAAACACTACGTGATCCCATTTTCTTTATTAATTTAATAAAAAGACTTTGAGCATTGGGTTCATCAAGTTCATCAATTAACTTAAGCGCCTTAGCTAAATATTTGTCACTAATTGCTTTTGATTCTTTAATACTATAAGAATTTCTAATCTGTTCAATTAGAGGTTTAAACTCTTGAGATTCAGATTGATGATTTAGAGCAGCAATTTTTTTCTTAAATGACGTATCTTTTTTCATTTCAAGTAAAACTGGTAACGTTATATGTCCATTCATTAAATCGCTACCAACTGGTTTGCCAAGTTTCTTTTCAGTGCTAGTGAAATCCAAAATATCATCTACTATTTGGAAACTCATACCAATATAATGACCTATCATTTTAAGTTTTCGAATGGTTTCATCATTAGCTTCTGAAGTAATTGCTCCTACTTCAGTTGCTAGCTGAATTAATAAAGCTGTTTTTCTATTGATACGTCTCAGATAGTTAGTAATACTTTGTTCGCTATTAAATTGATCTTGAAATTGGAATAACTCACCAAGTCCTACATTTACAATTGAATTTGAAATTATGTGATGAATTCGATTGTCACGAATTTCAGATAAATGTTCGAGTCCTAATGCTAGTAGAAAGTTTCCAGTTAGTATTGCAGTAGTAACATCCCATTTTTTTACTATGGTTAATCGTCCACGTCGTTTGTCACTCTTATCTATAACATCATCATGAACGAGCGTTGCCATATGAATTAACTCTAATGCAACTGCGACGCGATACGTGTCTTCTGTTTTCTTTTGTGGACCGAATTGACTACTTAATATAACAAATGCCGGTCTAACTCTTTTACCTCCTGAAGAAAGCAAATGTGATGAGGCTTCACGTAATATCGGATCATTGCTTTCAATAGCTTTTTGAAGGCGTTTTTCTACATTTTTTATCTCGCTATTCATGTTTAACTTTGCCACGTTAATCACCTTTTATTTAGTCGAACTTTTTTGTTTATAGCCTAGATGCATTGCAGCAACGCCACCTGTAAAGCTACGAATTTTAATTTTATTAAAGCCAGCATGTTCAAACAATTGTTTTAACTTATCCTTATCTGGAAAATCGAACGTAGATTGTTGTAACCATTCATATTCTTCTTTTGATTTGGCAAATAATTTACCAAATACTGGCATTACAAATTTAAAGTACAATTTATAAACTTGTTTAAACACAGGCATTGTTGGTTGACTTGTTTCAAGACAAACAATCATTCCGCCTGGCTTTAAGACTCTGTTCATTTCTTTTAATGCAACTAAATAATCAGGTACGTTACGTAGACCGAAACCAATAGTTACATAATCAAATGAATTATCTTCAAACGGTAAATTCATTGCATCGCCATGTACTAAATGAATATTGTTCATATGTTTGGTTTTTTCTTTACCAACTTCTAACATGTTTTCACTAAAGTCTAAACCCGTCACCTCACCATGAGCACCAACTGCTTTACTTAAGGCTATTGTCCAATCAGCAGTACCACAACAAACATCAAGTGCTTTACTACCAACTTTAACTTGCATATCTTTCATTACATGTTTACGCCATACTTTGTGTTGTTCGAAACTAATTATGTTATTTAAACGATCATATTTACTTGAAATATTTTGAAAGACTGTATGAACTTGTTCTTTTTTTGCATTATTTTCAGTCATTAATATTACCTCTACTTTTCTCTATATAACTTTGATTGATATCTTTTAAAAACTGATGTACATCAGCGGCTTGATACATTTTAAGGTAAGATGGATAGTAATCATCAACCTCAGGAATTAATTTTTGATACAAATTTAAAGGGGCTACTTGTTCTTTACTGAAATGAGACAAAGTTATATATGGGAAGATTGTTTCTATTTCAATAATTGCATCATAGATATCTTCAGTTTCTATTACTTGATGATGTAAAGATGATTTTAATTCATTAGATTTAACAATTGCTTTACTCATTGCTAATTGAAAAGTTGGATCATTTATTTCAGCTAACAACGTATAAAAATGAGCACTTAGCAAATCACCAATCAAAATAGATTTCTTTGACTTTTGATTTTGAGTAATTTCATCAAGGTGTTTCATTGAAGTATCGATAGTGAGGCAAGCAAGTTTAGCATTCTTAGGAATATCATAACAATCTAATAATTCACCCAATCTAGAGTTTATGTTAATAGCTTCATAGTCATGAATTCCCTTAAGCTTTTGATTAATTTGTCTATTTAATTTGCTTATAGTTCTTTCCATGTTCACACCTCACGTTATTATCACTATACATCTTAACATTATATGAATAAAAATAAAATATAGCGACTTAACGTTACAATTACTTTATTTATTGAATTGAAAAGCTATTACGGAATAACAACATACATAATATAGTAATAAATTATATGCATTAATTCTCTAAAATGATTTATGTATAAAAAAAAGCCCTTTATAGGGCTTTTAAGTAAATTATTTAACAGCATCTTTTAATGCTTTACCAGCTTTAAATGCTGGAACTTTACTTGCAGGAATTTCAATTTCTTTACCTGTTTGAGGGTTACGTCCTTTACGTGCAGCACGTTCACGAACCTCAAAGTTTCCGAAACCAATTAATTGAACTTTTTCACCTTTAGAAAGTGATTGTTGGATTGATTCGAAAACAGCATCTACAGCTGAACCAGCTTCTTTTTTAGTTAAATCAGCTTGTTCTGCAACTGCATTAATTAAATCAGTTTTATTCATTACGAGTTCACCTCCAGATGAATGATAATGATATCTTTATATCATTATGCTATGACTTTAACACAACAATTAATGTTACCGCAATAATTTATGCACTTAAAACACTGAAATATCAGTATTTTATGTACAAGTCTGCGAAAAATTTTTGATAATGAGTAATATTACACTTTATTCAGATTTTTTATCTCTTCCCATTAAATCTTTAACACTGTCTTTAACCGGATTATCTTCGAATAAAACCTTGTAAAGTGCATTAGTTATAGGCATATCAACATTTTGTTGTTTAGCTAAATGGTATACAGAATTAGTAGTATAAATCCCTTCTACTACCATATTCATTTCATTTAAAGCTTCATCCATCGTTTGGCCTTGCCCTAATTTAAATCCTAAAGTGTAATTACGTGAATGCGTTGATGTACAAGTAACAATTAAATCTCCAATACCACCAAGACCTAAAAATGTCATTGGATCAGCACCTAATTTTTCACCTAATCTGCTTATTTCGGCTAAACCTCGTGTCATTAAAGCAGCTTTAGCATTATCACCATAGCCCATGCCGGCTACAATACCACTTGCAACTGCAATGATATTTTTTAATGCTCCTCCTAGTTCAACACCGACTAAATCATTATTAGTGTATACACGTAGATAATCATTCATAAATAAATCTTGAATCAATTTGCTAACTTTTTCATCTTTTGATGATGCGGCGACTGTAGTTGGTTGTTTAATCACTACTTCTTCTGCGTGACTAGGACCTGATAAAACACCGATTCCACCATTGTGTTCTTCTGAAATTGAATCTTCAATCATTTCTGAAACACGTTTGAATGTATCATTTTCTATCCCTTTTGCAACATGTATAAAAGTTTTCTTAGTATCAATTAAATTATCAATTTCACTAGTAACTTCGCGCATTGCTTTAGTTGGTAGAGCCATTAAATATATATCAGTAAAATTCACGGCTTCTTTAATATCACTAGTTGCTTTAATACTACTATTTAAAACAACATCTTTTAGATAGCGTTTATTTTGATGGTGATCATTTAATTCTTTCACACTATCTTCATTTTTTCCCCACATTAAAACAGTATGTCCATTTTCAGCTAATACATTAGCTAATGCAGTACCAAAACTTCCCATACCAAAAACAGTAATTTTAGTCATAGTTTTATCTCCTTCTTAGTTTCTTCTTCTTGGAATGATGTGAATAGGTGTTCCTTCAAAACCAAATGCATGACGGATTTGATTTTCAAGGTAACGTTTGTAAGAAAAATGCATTAGTTCGACATCATTAACGAATACAACAAATGTTGGAGGCTCGATAGCTACTTGTGTAGTATAGAATACATTTAAACGACGGCCTTTATCTGTTGGCGTAGGATTCATAGATATAGCGTCAGTGACAACTTCATTTAAAGTAGAACTTTGAACACGTTTTTTATGGTTTTCGCTTGCTTCATTAATATATGGGAATAACGTGCGTAAACGAGTGCCTTCCTTAGCAGAAACAAAAGCAATTTGAGCATAATCTAAAAATTGGAACTGATTTCTGACATCATCAGCAAATTTCTTCATTGTGTTACTATCTTTGTCAACTGTGTCCCATTTATTCACTACAATGACAACTGCTTTACCTTCTTCGTGAGCATATCCTGCAACACGTTTATCTTGCTCGATTATACCTTCCTCAGCATCGATTACAATCAAGACTACATTAGATCGTTCAATTGCTTTAAGTGCACGTAGTACTGAATATTTTTCAGTTGATTCATACACTTTCCCTTTTTTACGCATACCTGCTGTATCTATTAAAACATAATCTTGTCCATCAAAACTGTATTCAGTATCAACAGCGTCTCTAGTAGTTCCTGCAACATTTGATACAATAACGCGTTCTTCACCAAGAATTGCATTTACTAAACTAGATTTTCCTACATTAGGACGACCAATTATTGAGAGTTTTATAGTATCTTCATCATATGGATCTTCAGTTTCTTCATTAAAGTGCTTAACTACCTCATCTAATAAATCTCCTAAACCTAAGCCGTGTGATCCTGATATTGGATATGGATCTCCAAAACCTAATGAGTAAAAGTCAAAAATGTCATTTCTCATTTCAGGGTTATCTACTTTATTAACGGCCAATACAACAGGCTTTTTAGATTTATATAGCATCTGTGCAACCATTTCATCACTTTGGGTTAAACCTTCTCGTACATTCACCATAAAGATAATGACATCTGCTTCATCAATTGCGATTTCAGCTTGTGCTCTTATTTGGGTTTGAAAAGGAGCATCTCCTATTTCTATTCCACCAGTATCAATAATATTAAATTCATGTGTTAACCATTCTCCTGATGAATATATTCTATCACGTGTAACACCAGGTGTGTCTTCGACAATTGAAACACGTTCACCTACTACTCTATTAAATATTGTAGATTTCCCCACGTTAGGCCTACCTACAATAGCTACAATAGGTTTCGTCATAAGCTAACTTCCTCTCTTTCTAACATCTCTATAATTTTATCATATGACCTACTTATTTCAAACTAAGTATGTAAGTTAAGCAAAAATATGGTTTTTAAAACAATAAATCTCGCTACATTTCATAATTTAATTACCATTATGATCCATTAAATTGTGAGAAAATGAAAATTCCCAATTAAAGTCTTAAACTTTAATTGGGAATGAGTTTGTATAATAACTTGAGATTAAAATTTTAAGTCTTTAAATTTATCGCCAAAGACATCACCTAATGTTGGATTGTCTTCATTTGAATCATTACTTAAATAAGATTGAGTTGTAGCATCATCGCTCTCAACAACGTCCTCTTTAGGTAATGTAGCTTTAATTGAAAGTGAGATACGTTCATTTTCTTCATCTATACCTAAAATTTTAGCATTAACTTGTTGTCCTGGCTCAAGTTTTTCACCTGGTGTGCCAATATGTTCATGAGCAATTTCTGAAATATGCACTAAACCTTGAACACCTGGAGCAATTTCAACGAAAGCACCGAAGTTAGCTAAACGCGCAACTTTACCTTCAATAACATCATCTTCATGAAATTGTCCTTTAATGCTTTCAAATGGTGTAGGTAAAGTATCTTTGATAGAAAGTGAAATACGTTCAGCATCTTTTTCTACAGACTTAACTTTTACATCTACCTCTTGACCTACAGAAACTACATCTTCTGGAGAATCAACATGTTCATGAGATAATTCAGAAACGTGGACTAAACCATCTACGCCACCGATATCAACAAAAGCACCAAAGTTAGTTAGACGAGCGACTTTACCTTTAATAACATCACCAGCATTAAGTGATTCTAATAAAGAAGCTTTTTTTACATCATTTTCAGCTTGCTCTACTGCTTTACGGCTTAAAATGACTCTATTATTTTCAGGATCTAATTCTTCTACTTTAATGCGAATAGTTTGTCCATCGAATACAGAGAAATCTTCAATGAAATCAGTTGAAATTAGTGAAGCTGGTACAAAACCGCGTTGACCTACATCTACAACCAGGCCACCTTTAACTACTTCTGTAACTTTAGCCTCAATTATTTCGTCATTATCAAGTTTTTCTTGTAAATACTCATATGATTTTTCAGTTTCAAGTTGACGTTTTGAAAGAATATACGCACCTGAGTCATTTTCTTCATCAACTTCGATTTTAGTAACATATGCTTCAATTTCATCACCTTGTTTAACTACCTCACTTGGGTTCTCAATATGATGAGTTGAAAGCTGGCTAATTGGAATGATTCCATTGAATTTGCCACCATTAATATGAACTACGACTTGTTTGTCTTCAACTTGTTGAACCTCACCAGTGACTTTGTCACCTTCTTTAATATCATTAATCATTGATTCATTGAATTCTTCAGTCATCTTGTTTGCCTCCTTATACACTACATACATATAACATCTTATAAACCAGTAGAATTGTCAAGAAATTCCCCTTTAGTTTCATAAGTTCTTAAAAAAATTATCAATTATTAAAATTATAAAATGAAAATTTAACTGATTTATAACTTTTGAAAATTTAAAATTTTTATACGAACTAAATGTATGTTATACGATTAAAAAAGTGCTTAATAGTTACCACTTTTAATTATATAGAATAAAAATAGCTATTTAAAATAATTCGCACTTTAAACTTAGTTAAGTACGAATCACTCTAAATAGCTGTCATTATTTATTTAAATATTGTTAACCAAAGTCATTATTTCTTCAGTTACTTCTTCAATCGTTTTACCAGTTGTATCCACTGTGACGGCGTCATCAGCTTTTTTTAAAGGTGAAATGTCCCGATTCATATCGTAATGATCTCTTTCTTCTATTTCTTTTTTTAATTGCGATAGTGTTGATGGGATACCTCTTTGTTCGTTTTCTTTTTGACGTCTTTCAGCTCTTTCTTCAACTGAAGCGATCATGAACACTTTTAATTCTGCATCTGGTAATACTACTGTGCCAATATCTCGGCCATCCATAACAATTCCTTTTTTAGCTGCTAGATCTTTCTGCTTTTCAACTGCAAATGTTCTAACAGGTTCTTTAGAAGCAACATAAGATACATTTTGAGTTACATCATTTTCTCTTAAAAAATCAGTGACGTCTTGATTATCTAATAAAATTCGTTGTCCTTTACTTTTGTCATAGGTTAATTCCAACGTCGTTTGATTAACGAGTGTTTTAAAATCCTCTGGTTTATCATTTTGAAGATATTTATAAGTAATCGCACGGTACATTGCACCTGTATCAACGTAAATCATAGACAATTTACTAGCTACTTGTCGTGCAATGGTACTTTTACCTGCAGCTGCAGGACCATCCAAGGCAATATTTATTAAGTCCATATTATTTATCCTTCCTTGTTGTTTTATTTGTATTATTTTATCATAAATATGTAAATTAAAAATAGGAGGAACGAAATGAAAAGATTATTAGTTATACATACTGGTGGCACAATTAGCATGTCCCAAAACCAATTTAGTCAGGTAGTAACAAATGATGTGAATCCAATATCTCTTCATAGAGACATTATTGGCCAATACGCTGATGTTGATGAAATTCATCCATTTAACATTCCGTCTCCTCATATAACAATTCAAAATGTCGAGAAGTTGAGAAATATAATTATTGAAGCTAATGAGACAGATAAATATGATGGTTTTGTAGTTACACATGGTACTGATACTCTTGAAGAGACTGCATACCTTTTAGATTTATTATTAGACATTAGATGTCCTGTTGTTATAACTGGTGCAATGAGATCTTCTAATGAGATTGGTTCCGATGGATTATATAATTTCATTTCATCAATTCGTGTAGCCTCTTCTAGTGATGCAAATGACAAAGGCGTTATGGTCGTATTCAATGATGAAATACATACTGCTAGAAATGTAACGAAGACGCATACTTCTAACATCAATACCTTCCAAAGTCCAAATCAAGGACCATTAGGAATATTAACTAAAGATAATGTTCAATTCTATAATCAACCTTATAAACAACAGTCATTTGAAATAATAAATTATCAGTTGAAAGTACCATTGATAAAAGCTTATATGGGTATGGAAAGTGACATATTTAATTTTTATGCGCAACAAAACGTAGATGGTATCGTCATTGAAGCTTTAGGGCAAGGAAATTTACCTCCAAGTTGCTTGAAAGGTGTCCAATCTTGTTTAAATAATAATATACCTATTGTGTTAGTTTCTAGATCTTTTAATGGGATTGTAAGTCCAGTTTATGCCTATGAAGGTGGTGGCTTTCAATTAGCGAATAATGGTTTAATATTTTCAAATGGATTAAATGGTCCTAAAGCAAGACTTAAGTTACTAATTGGCCTAAGTAATCAACTCAATATTGTAGAATTAAAAAATTATTTTGAAAAGCAAAATTAATTACAAGATTTTAGAAAAATAATGTGATTTAATTTGATTTGCTTGAGAAGTTACTACTTAATAATCTTTTGGTATCATATTAATTTATCTTCATAAGGATGATAAGAGCTGAGAAGACACTAATGTTGCGTCGTTCTCAGCTCTTATTAACTATACTGCTGTTTTATACTTCTGTCCTTAACTTTCAAGTGGTGTTTGCTTTTTACTTAAAATACTCTGAGTAATAATCCCGCCATGATATTTACCATTTTCAATAAAGATTGCATTATTATCATTACCTGCAGCAATTACGCCAGCAATATAGCAATTCTCAACATTTGTCTCAAAAGTTTCTTTATTATGAACTGGAGCAGTTCCATATTCATTTGTATTAATTTCAATTCCAATAGATTCTAAGAAATCGTAATCAGGGTGATACCCTATCATTGCAAATACATGATCATTAGGTATCTCTGTAACTTTACCGTTCTTTTCATAAATCACGCTATTCTCTGTTATTTCAGTAACGTTCGCATTGAACTCCATAGTGATTTTTTCATGATTAACTAATGATTCAAAATTTGGCAATATCCATGGTTTAATGGCAGCTGAATATCGATCACCTCTGTATAGTACAGTTACATTTGCACCTGCTTTTTCTAATTCTAATGCAGCGTCAACAGCAGAATTTTTACCACCTATGACAGTAACATCTAAATTAAAAAACGGGTGTGCTTCTTTAAAATAATGTTGTACTTTAGGAAGTTCTGCCCCTTTAACCTCTAACTTATTATGTTGACCATAATAACCGGTTGCAACAGTTAAAAATTTACACTCATAAACATCTTTAGTAGTTGTTATAGTGAACTTATTGTCAATTTTTTTAACAGTGAGTACTTCTTCAAATGCATGAACATTTAACTGATGATGTTTAACAACTTCTCTATAATATACTAGTGCTTGATTGCGTCGAGGTTTACTTTCTTCGACTATAAAAGGAATATCACCGATACTTAATTTATCACTAGATGAGAAAAATGTTTGGTGTGTTGGATATTTATATATAGCATCTACAACATTCCCTTTTTCGATGACTAATGTATCAATACCCTTTCTTTTTTGTTCAATAGCAGCACTTAAACCGCATGGGCCTCCGCCGATAATAATACTTTCTATGCTTTGCATGTCATTGGCCTCCTTTAATCACCCATATATTATAGCAGTTGTTTCGCTATTTCTAAATAGAATAGCACTCACAATATTTATATAAAATTAAAATTATATGTGCATTGAAACAAAAAAAGACTGAAACAATTTTGTTTCAGTCTCTTTAGAATGATGATTAAGTTATTGTGGGATTATTAATTTTTGACCGTTAGAAATATTATTACTTGATAAGCCATTAGCTTGTTTAAGTTTATTTACATTTTCAACAGTACCTTCTCCGTAGTATTGAATAGCGATACGGTATAAGTTTTCATTACCTGATACTACGTGAGTTTGTTGTCCTGAATTAGAACTATTTGATTGATTATTATTGCTGTTACTTTGACTGCTACTGTTTGAAGTAGCTTGAGAGTTACCATTGTTATTGTCACTATTTGAGTTACTACCATTATTATCTGATGATGAAACGTTATCAGATGAATTTGGTGAAGTACTATTATCTGAAGTGCTACTATTATCATCACTTGAATTACTAGATGATTCATTGTCTGTTGTAGCTTTGTCATTTGAGTCGTCATCATTAGTTGCTTTGTCTTTATCTTTGTCACTGCTTGCTTTGTCTTTGTCGCTATCATTACTAGCTTTGTCTTTACTATCTTTGTTGTTATCTTTGTTAGCAGTTTGTTCTGTTTTGTTATCTGCTTGGTTGCTATCTTTTTTATCGTTGTTTAAATACATTCCAATAAAGATAGCAAGTGCAGCTAGAATAAGTAATAAAGCGATAAGTGGAAGTAAAATACCTGCTAGACCACGTTTCTTTTTACCATTGTGAGCTTGGAATCCATCATTACCATCGTCATGTTTATGATTTCTATGATCGTCTTGATGATCACTGTTATGGCTATGATTATCTTTATGGTTATGATTATCTTTATGGTTATGATTATTATTTTTATGGTCTTTTTTATGTTTTGCAGCTGCTACTCCAGCTGCGCCAGCCGCACCAGCTGCACCGGCACCAACTGCTGCTTTTTTACCTTTATTACCTTTTTTGGGTTCTTCTTTAGAATGGTTATCTTTGGCGTCAAGATGCTCGTCATGAAGGTCTTTATCATGTTTTCTGTTTTGATCATATTGATTATCGTTATTTAAACCACGATCATCTTTATGTTCGTTATATTTTGAGTCATGATGTGCATCTTTTTTACGTTTGTCTTTTGCAGCTTTAGCACCAGCAGCTCCAGCGACTGCGGAACCTCCAGCTATTTCAGCGTCTTTGCCATGTCGAGACTTTTTGTTTTGTTGATCTTTGTGATTTCGATTATCTTGACGCTCATCGATACTTTCTTCATGATTACGACGATGACGATCCTCATCATTCAAACTATCATTATCATAGTCTTTATCATATTTTCTATTTGATGCTTCATGACGATTATTTCTACGTGAAGCATCATCATTAAAGTCTCTATCAAAAGAACGTTTGTCATCCTTATGTATTGGCTCGTTATCTAGATGCTCTTCTTGCTGATTGTGTTGTAACTCATTGAAAGAGTCTTCATCGTGTCGATCATCAAGTGAACCATTAGCATTTGAATCAGAACTTTGATTATCAAATTTTCTGTTTTTATTAGTAGCTTGGTTACGTCTTCTTTGACGTCTTTGTGCGTTTCTAGGTGGGAATTGTTGGTCTGATTGATTATCAAAATCATTGGACTCATTTGAATTTTCATCAAACTCGTTTGTATTATCTTCGAATTGATCATCAGAATTAATAGACTGACGATTTTTTTCGAAATCATCTCTAAAATTATTTTTAGACACGGTCATCATCCTCTCTTAAATAATTATTTAAATATCACATACCATATACCCCACAAAGCGTGAAATATGTATAGTATTTAAATATTTCTTGAAAAACTTTAAGTATTATAATTATATCCTCTTAAAATAAATTTAGTAAAGAAAAGCAACTATACTTTAAATAAATATTTTAACTTTTCAGTATAACTTAATTTTCTTTTAACTTTTTTTCTATTGGTAACTTTTATAGGCATCAAATTAGAATCTATATCACAACATTGCTGAGGTTGAGTTGGATTATCACCAAAAAATTCTAATAAATAACGACGTCTACATTGATCTAGGGATGTATAACCGATCATTCTTTGATAACCTAATTTTTTTCGAATTAATGAATTGTCAAAAATTGTTTTGAGTACGTTGGATGAATATCTTTGACTCAATATGGTTAGTATTTCTTGCTTTTGAGGAGGTAAAAAAGCACCTATATCAAAAGCATCGATGTCTTCAGTAGTTATCGCATCACTAAACAATAATGTCTCTAATATATAGCTATCGTCTGGCTGATATAGACTAATCGCTTGGCTTTGTAAATTATCTCTCCCGGCTCTACCAATTTCTTGTAAGTAATTTGAAGGACTTGTTGATAAATGAAAATGGATGACTGTTCTAATGTCTTTTTTATTAACGCCCATGCCAAAAGCACTAGTAGCCACGATAACGGGTATAAAGTTCTCCATAAATTGATTTTGTACAGTATGTCGTTCTTGATAAGATAAATCACCATGATAAATACCGGTTAAATAACCATAGTCGTATATCATATTGGCTAATTCTAAACAGACCTTTTTAGATGAAACATAAATAATAGTTGGACCGGATTGTTCTAAAAAGTTTAATAGCCACTTAATTTTAGCACCATCATTTTCAAAGTTAAGATGAGAAAAAGATATATTCTCCCGATTCATAGAAGTCTTAATTACGTTTAATTTCCTAGATAAGATAAGATTTAAGTCGTTTTCTAAATGAGGTGGTGCTGTAGCTGTTAAAGCCAGTATTGATGCATTTTTATAATGAGATGTTATCTTACCTATTAATGCATAATGAGGTCGGAAATCATAACCCCATTCAGATAAACAATGTGCCTCATCAAGTACAATTAATCCGAAGTCAATTTTCCTAATTAATTTAAAGTTTTGTGTTTGTAAAATAAATTCTGGACTTAAAAAAACAAAGCGACTTTTGTGTAATGAATTTATATTTTGTTGTTTTTCATTTTCATCCATGCCTGAATGAATAGAAGTAACAAATTTCTCACCTTGAGCTTTCAATTGCATCACTTGGTCATCCATAAGAGAGATTAACGGAGATATTATTAATGTTGGCTTTCCTTTCATATAGGTTGGCATTTGGTAACATAAGCTTTTACCACTCCCCGTAGGAAGAATACCTAGGGTATCTTTCTTACTAACTACACTTTCGATTATTTCTTTTTGACCAGGATTAAATGATGAGAATCCGAACCATTCTCTCAATTTTTCTTCAAGCACTCAATTCACCTCTCTCAATACCGACTATTAACAATTTAATTTGAAAATAAGATAATTGATCAAATTCTTCTTTATATAATTTTAATCTATGTCCTCTGTTTTGATAATAAAATGCTATAAATTCACTTGTTTGTGGGCCATTAACAAAGGTTTGGTATTCTGAAAAATATCCTTTTATAAATAATTCAAGAACGTGATCTTCGATTGTGTTAATTTTAACATTTTGGGTCACTGCAGCCTCATCCATAGAAAGACCTTTGAGTAATTGATGATACGTAATTGTCGTTTTATTCAACAAAGTCGGTAATATGATTGTTTGAGTTAATATAGGAAATTGTTTATCGTTTTCTAATGCAAACATCATTTGCACTAAATTATTGAGTTCAAGTTCAAATAACTTAGTTACAGGTATATCTTCTATTAAAGAAACCTGCTGTCGCGTATACATAGGTTCTTCATAACCTTGTAGATAATAATGGATTAAACAGTTGTTACTACATTTTTCATCAATTAAATGAAAGAGCTGTTCGATTTCTTTTTCAAAATCATCAACTAAATTTTGTTCCAGTATTTTTGAATAGATTTGTTTCACTCTACTTTGAACAGTTATTTGTTGTGTAATTGGTATAAAGTTTAAGTGGTTGTTTTTAAAATGAGTTATAGTTTGTATTAGTAATTGAATGCAACTAAAAGTTTGAATCATACTATCGTATGTATATCTTGGATGTATTGTAATGTCAGTATTTTGATTATTATAGGTGTCTAAAAATCGCTCAAAAGACGGATATTTTAATTTAGGTAAACTATGATATAATGATAAAAGTTGTTGGGAACATGCATCAAAAAATGTTTGATGTGATTTTTTTCCATTCAAAATATTATAAATACTTTTATTGGTTTTATAATCGAATGAATGATTTGATGCATAAGTAATAATTGAGTGCATTAATGAATCCTCACTTTATATAACTAATAGAATAGTAAATAAATTAATCGAAGTGTTATTTAACATTTGTTATACTAGTGTAGCATTTTTATCAAAGGAGGCGAAGAATTTGGCAAAGTATACAATCGTTGATATGGATACATGTATTGCTTGTGGAGCATGTGGTGCTGCTGCACCTGACATTTACGATTATGACGACGAAGGTATTGCTTTCGTAATCCTTGATGATAATCAAGGTACTGCAGAAGTACCAGAAGAATTATATGAAGATATGGAAGATGCGCTTGAAGGTTGTCCGACTGATTCAATTAAGATTGAAGAAGAACCATTTGATGGTGATGCTCTTAAATTTGAATAGTCACATATTGTGAGTGAATTAATAATGAAACCTCCTAATGTTGAATAATTAGTTCAACATTAGGAGGTTTTCTATGATAATACGCGTTTTAATCTTCTGTATAAAAGCGTAAATATAATTGAAATCACGATACCTTTTATAATATTGAAAGGTATAACTCCTGATAAAATGATAATTTTTAGATTGTTAAAGACATCACCTAAATTAAAAATCATTCCATATAATGGAAGTAAAACAAAGTAATTCAGTATACTAAGTACGATAGTCATTACTATAGTACCTATTGCTAGCCCCACAACCAATGAACGTGGTGTATCACTATGAAGGCCTTGACGCTTAGTTACATAATAAGCGGATAACAGGAAACTAACACCTGCTAAAAAATTGGCAACTGGACCAACAGGATCTCCCATATTGAATAAAAAATTAAGTATATTTTTGATAAGTGCTACTAAAATACCAGCAATGGGACCTAAAAGAAATGTTGCTAATAAAGTTGGAACATCACTAAAGTCTAATGTTAAGTATGGTGGTAAAAAAGGTAGCGGAAATTTAATGAATGTTAAAATAAACGCTATGGCACTTAACATGCTAATAGTGATAAGACGTTTGTTTTGTTGCATATTTAATTTTCTCCTTCCATTCATCTTACATAGAATAGGAGATAATTTTGCACAACAAAAAAACCTCCATCTTCTCCCATCCAGACTATACTGTCGGCTTCAGATTTCCACTGAATCAGCCACTTCAAAGAAGCGGGTCGCAGGCTTAATTTACTGCCGGTTGGGAATTGCACCCTACCCCGAAGATGAATTATATAATTGATTAATTTAATTTTTATATTACCTTATGTGAAAGCATTGCGCAATAATGGTGCTTAGACTTATTTAAAAAAGAGCAATACACCATTCTTAAGTACAAGGTGTTTGCTCTTAGATAAAATAAATATATTAATAGGTATATTTATTTTTAGGCTTTGGTAACTTAATTATGAATGTTGTACCTTTGTTTACTTCACTTTCAACTTTAATAGTACCACCATGTTCTTCGATTATCATTTTACAGATAAATAGTCCTAAACCAGTTCCCTGTTTACCTCTAGTTCTTGAAGCCTCTACTTTATAAAATCTGTCGAATACGAGTTCAATATGCTCTGGAGATATGCCGCTACCAGTATCTTTAATGTACAACGTTTGATAGGAATCATCCGTAGTTGTTGTAATTGATATTGAATCACCTGGTTGAGTATAACGTGTGGCATTGTCAATTAAATTTGTTAGAACTTGGTCTATGCGATCGGCATCGTATTCCCATAATTCATCACCGATGTTTGGTTCTAATGACATATTTAATTCTAAATCATCAGCCTGTTGTTTATATTTCATTTGCATTTTAGATAGTATAGGTTTAATGGGTTGTTTTTCTTTATTAACAGTTAAACCCTCTGCATCCATGCGAGCCACATTTAATAATTCATTTACTAATCGATTTAAACGTTTCGTTTCATCTAATACAATTGATAAAGAATCTCGAATTTCTTCTGGTTCGGTTACAATACCATCTACAATTGATTCAGTGTAACCTTGTAATAACGAAATAGGTGTACGTAATTCATGTGAAACATTGGCAATGAAATCTTTCTTCATCTGATCTAAATTATGTTCATTAGTCATATCTCTTATAATGACTACAATTCCACTACGGCCATCTTGTTGAATTCTCTCTACATAACTCATGATTATGACGTAATATTTATTGTTAATCTCATATTCTTGGAATTCGGTGTCTTTTGAAACAAATGTAGTTTCAATTTGCTTTTCAATTTCTTTATATACAGTTTTGTCTATTGATTTAATAATATAGTCAGCCATTTTATTTGAAAGAATAACTTCCCTCTTATCATTTAAACCCAATACACCTTCAATCATAGAATTAATCAAACTATCTCTTATATTTTTTTGAGTTGAAAGTGCCTCTATATTCTCTTGTATTTCAGAACTCATATTATTAAACGTATGTGATAATTCGCCTATCTCATCTTTAGTTGAAACACTTGTCTGTTTTGAATAATCACCTTTAGAAATATTAATAGCTTGAGTTCTAAGATGTCGTAAAGGTTTAGTAATTCTATTTGACAAAAAGAATGCAAATATTGTTGAAATAGCGATAAATATAATGGCGGTGATTAAAATGATAATGGTAATTGCATTATTAGTATCTTCAATAGACTTTAAATCTTGATAAATGAATACTGCACTATATTTTGAATTTGCATTTTCTTGTGCTTTCATAGGATAGCCTAACAAAATATAGGAATGGGAATTACCGTTATTACTTATTGTTATATTTTGAGTGGTAGACTTTCCTTGAGAGAAGACGCGTTGGAATTGCGAATTCTTGTGTATCTCTTCAAGCATTTTGTCTTTAGTATTGCTATTTGAACTTTTAAAACTTGAAGACTTATTAGCCATTATAATAACGCCACCTGATCCATCTATTAATTGTTGGCTGTGTTCTATGGCTAAAGTTTTATTATCAGCTTGTTCAACTAAGTGGCTGATTCTAGACGCATCTTCTCTTATAGCATTTTCAGTTTGTTGTGTGTAGTAGTATTGTATAAAAGTAATTAATGCCGCACTTAATAAAATTAAAACTGTCGTTACTATGAAAAGTATAGTTAACCACAGTTTTATTACCACACTATTTAGTCGATTCGTCATTAGACTTTACCTCGAATTTGTAACCAACACCCCAAACAGTTTGAATCATATGTGCAGCATCTTCTGATACACGATTAAGTTTCTCACGCAGGCGTTTAACATGAGTGTCTACTGTTCTTAAATCACCATAAAATTCATAATGCCATACTTCTTTTAAAAGTTGTTCACGATCAAACACTTTATTAGGTGTCTTAGCTAAATAAATAAGTAATTCGTACTCTTTTGGAGTTAAATTAACTTGTTGGTTATCTGCTAATACACGATGTGCATCATTATCAATAATTAAATGATTAAATTCAATAACATCTCTTGCATGAGGTTCACTTTGTTCAGGTTTAGAAGATTGCGTTCTACGTAATAATGCTTTTACTCTTAAAACAACCTCTCTTGGTGAGAATGGTTTGACGATATAATCATCTGCGCCAGACTCAAATCCTTCTACCCTATTTGTTTCTTCGCCTTTAGCTGTAAGCATAATAATAGGTGTGTCTTTATGTTCACGTAACTTAGATGCTACTTCAATACCTTCCATTTCTGGTAACATCAAGTCTAAAAGTATGCACGCATAGTCATTTTCTATAGCAAGATTATAAGCTTCTTTGCCATTACTTGCTTCATGAATCGTAAACGATTCTCTCTCTAGGTATAGTTTCAATAATCTTCTGATTCTATCCTCATCGTCTACAATTAATATTTCATTTGTCATTTTGTTTATACCTCCTACACATGCTCAATTCACTCATTATTATAGCATACAGCATGATTGAAAGCTTTACTTTAAAGTTAACTTTGTGAAAAAAATAGCAAGAGAAATTAATATCATTTAATTTCTCTTGCTATTGTAAAATATACTTCATTTATTTTCCGTTTTCTGCCATATGTCTTAATACTTTAACTTCATGAGGTGTCAGTACTCTGCCCTCACCTGCATTTAATCCTTTAAGGTTCAAATTGCCGAACTCAATTCTTGTTAATTTATCAACTTGATGTCCAAAATGCTCGAACATACGACGAACTTGTCGATTTCGTCCTTCACTAATAGTGATTTCTACAAGTGTAATATTTTTATCTTTATCTTGCTTTTTTACTTTGACTTGAGCTGGTTGGGTAAAACCATCTTCAAGTTCAATTCCATTTTCTAAAGCTTTAACTTCTTCTCTCATGAGGTAACCTTTTAATTTAGCCACATATTTTTTTTGAATATGATATCTTGGATGAGTCATTAAGTTTGTAAATTCGCCATCATTAGTAAGTAACAATAATCCTGATGTATCATAATCTAATCTACCAACAGGATAAATTCTTGTCTCTAAATCTTTAAAGTAGTCAGTAACCACAGTTCGTCCTCTATCGTCAGACACACTTGTTATAACTTGAGTTGGTTTATAGAACAAAATATACATTTTGTCTTCTTGTTCAATTTTAATTCCTTCAACCTCAACTGTATCAGAACTTTTTACTTTAGTACCTAATTCAGTTACGGTTTGCCCGTTAACTTTAACTTTGCCTTCGGTAATTAAAGTTTCAGCTTTTCTTCGTGAAGTGTATCCACTATTAGCAATTCGTTTTTGAAGCCTTTCTAATTCTTTACTCATTTTGTATCTCCTTTTTGATTTACTAAATTACTAAAGAAATCTTCCATTTCTTCTTCATCTTCTTCAGTTGTTGGTAAATCTTCCATTTTTTCTATTCCAAATACATTTAAAAACAAATCCGTTGTTTGTAAAGCATGACTACGAGAATTTTCTACATCTTTAGCTTCAATTAATCCACGTGCAATTAATGTTCTAACTGCACCATCAGAATTAATTCCTCTAATTAATTCTATGTCACTACGACTCAATGGCTGATTATACGCAATAATTGATAATGTTTCCATTGCAGCTTGAGATAATTTCATATTAGATTTTTGTTCAATTAATTGTTCGATATAAGGTGAAGCTTCTTTTTTTGAAGTTAAAATATATGTTGAACCAAATTTTTGAATTATTAAACCACTAGAGGTGTATGATGAAATTAATTCAGATAATTTAGCTTGATTAATATCGAGAATTTCTAATAATTGCTTTTCGTCAAGCCCTTCATCCCCAGCTGTGTATAGTAATGCTTCTATGATTCCGTGTTTATCCAATATTAAAATTCACTCCTCTAATGATACGTATATCATCAAAATTTCTAACTTGTTCTATGTTAATTACTCCTGATTTAGACATCTCCAATATAGCTAAAAAGTGAGTAACCACCTGTTCTATTGGCTCGCTAAAAGTAAATAAACTGAAGAAATTAAAAGATGTATGATGCTTTAATTGTGTAGTTACCTTTTCAGTAGCTTGTTGAATAGTGAAACTTTCTTTAATTATTTCAACTGTCTTAGGTTTATTAAGAGCTAATCTGCTTTTAACGCGTTGATAAGCAACAATTAAATCTGTTAAATCTAAGGTTTGGCTTTCATCCCATGTTACGTTTTTCTCAAGATGGGATAGGTCAGTTGGGTGTTTAGTAAAATAGTGCTCTCGCTCTTCTTTTTTCTCAGTTAACAATTGTGTGTATTCTTTATAATTTTGATATTCAATTAATCGCCCTACCAAATCTTCACGAGGATCTTCTTCAAGGTTATCGTCTACATCATGTTGAGGGAGTAATAATTTACTTTTTATCATTAATAGCTCTGAAGCCATAACTAAATATTCACTAGCTACATTAATTTCTAGTTGCTTCATAGCGTGGACGTATTGCATATATTGCTCTGTTAATGATTTCATTGGTATATCATAAATATCAATTTCATATTTTTGAATTAAGTGGAGTAGCAAATCTAATGGGCCATTAAAGGCATCTAATTTTACTTCATACATATTAATCGTCCTCATATTGAATCTCTATCGTGCATAATTTCCTAAAATATTATAGCATGAATAATACAAACATTAAATTAAGGATGAGATGGATTGGACAAAGCCTTAATCGATTTTTATTATTATTTTCACAAACACCAACATTATTTCTTATGTCATGATATTTTGGAAGAAGCATGGAAATCAAATATAAATTTTTCTAAAAAGGATGGCATAGTGAGTTTAATTTTATTTTCAACTGCTATGTACCATTATAGAAGAGGTAATACAAAAGGTGCACTTGTAACTTTGAAAAAGTCATTGAGCACTTTTGAAAAAGCAAATGATAAAACGTTGTTGCAACTTAATGAGCAAGATTATAAAACATTAATTTTAAGTCAAATTAAATCCATTGAAGATTCAAAATCTTTTAAACCTGTATACATACCGATAAATAATATTTTTGAAAAACAGATTATTAATACTTATCCAGATTACAAATTTACAACACTTTTAACTCAAGATGAATATATAGTTAATCATCATAAAAAACGAGATAGAAGTGATGTAATCAGTGCAAGACATCAAGCGATGATTGAAAAACAAAATATTAGGAGTGGAAAAGATTTAAAATAAAATTTAGTGTAGCTCGACTTACATTAATTATAAAATATCTTTTTGGAAACTTTTATGAAAGTACTCTTAATCCACTCCCAATTTAAGAGTATTTATTTGTGGTCTAGGCTCTCGGATGAAATTGGTTATACATCTGTCTGATTTGAGTTTTAGAAACATGTGTATATAACTGAGTAGTAGAAATATCAGAATGACCTAACATCTCTTGAACTGCTCGTAAATCTGCGCCATTTTCTAATAAATGAGTAGCAAACGAGTGTCTTAATGTGTGTGGGGTCAAAGTTTTAGTAATATTCGCTCTTAAACCATATTGTTTAATTAGCTTCCATATACCTTGACGTGTCAAAGGTCGACCATGCAAGTTCAAAAACAGTACATTCGTTACCGTTTTTTTAAGTAATTGAGGTCTAACAGTATTGATATAAGTATCTAAATATTCAATGACAGTGTCACCTAAAGGAATGATTCTCTCTTTGTTCCCTTTACCGAAAACTTTAACAAATCCCATAATTAAGTTGACATCGTCTATCTCAATTTGTATTAATTCAGTAACACGCATGCCTGTTGCGTATAATAATTCTAAAATTGTACGATCGCGATACCCATTATTTTTAGTTAAATCCGGTGTTTCTAGTAACTGAATTACTTCTTCAACATCTAAAACATCTGGAAGTTTTTTTTCGTACTTAGGCGTTTCAATTAAAACGGTGGGATCTTTAGCAGCATATTTTTCGCGTAAAGCAAATTGATGAAAACTACGTATTGTTGAAATAAATCTTGCAATAGATTTTGCGGACGCGCCTTGATCTATTAGAGAACCAAGGCATTCTTGTATTGTTTGTCTATCTATAAAATCAATATGAGCAATTTTTTGTTCTTGCATATATAATTGATATTTTTTCAAATCTCTGCGATAAGCGCCAATCGTATTTTCACTTAAACCTTTTTCAATTTGTATAAATTTTAAATATTCCTCGATAATTGTTTCCATGACAACACCTCTATTTGAATAAACTCAAAATCATTTTTATGTAATAGTATTAAGAAAGACTAAGACAATGATTTAAAATTGTCCTAGTCTATAAGTTAATCTATTTTCCTTTAGCTTGGCATTCAGCGCAAACGCCGTGAAAAGTTAATCTGTGATCAAGAATTTTAAAGTTATATTCTGTTTCTACTCTTTCTTCAACTTGAGGTAATAAGTCTTCATGAATTTCATCAACTTTACCACATTCCATACACACTAAATGGTGATGGAAGTGTTTAGCGCCCTCTTTTCTTAAATCAAAGCGTGCAACACCATCACCAAAATTAATTTTGTCAACTACTTTTATTTCAGCTAAAAGTTCTAATGTTCTATAAACAGTTGCTAGTCCAATTTCAGGTGCTTTGTCTTTCACTTTTAAATAAACATCTTCCGCGCTTAGGTGATCCTTTTCATTTTCAATTAGAACTCGTACTGTGGCTTCTCTTTGTGGTGTTAATTTATATGAAGATTGTTGTAATTGTTGTTTAACTCGATTTAATCGTTCTTCCATGGGAGCGACACTCCTCTATCAATAATTATAATCATTTTAAATTGAAAATATTTCAATTACTAAATTACCAATATTTTCAATTAAATGCAAGAGCTTTACAGCACTTAATTAGAATGATTATAATTTAATAATATATATTGTAAACCAATTATGGTTTTAGCATCTTCTATTTCATGATTATCAAGCAATGCTTTTATATCTGAAATCGGTACTTTATGCAATTCAACAAACTCATCTTCATCTAGGTTAAGTTGCCCTTCGCTTAGATTATTGCTGAAGTATATAGTGAGTTTTTCATTTGTGAATCCAGGACAACCATACATGTCTGTTATAAATTCTAAATTATTTGCCACATAACCTGTTTCTTCTTCTAATTCTCGTTTGGCAGCCTCTTCACGAACTTCATCTTGTTCTAATTTTCCAGCCGGTATTTCTAACAAAGCTTTTTCAACTGGTTTACGAAATTGCTTAACAAGTAATACTTCGTCATTAGGCGTTATTGCACAGACTGCCACTGCACCGTTATGGTAGACTAATTCCCTTCTAGATGTATTGCCATCAGGCAACTCCACATCATGAATTTCTAAATCTATAATTTTGCCATTATAAATTACTGTTCTATCAAACGTCTTTTCATTAAATTCCATTAAATTCACGTCCCTTTCAATTCATTATATAAATTGGTAAGATGAATGCGTTACCTAAAGTTTATCGGAAGGAGATTGGACATGCAAAAGAATATTTTAAAAAGTGGCATCGAAATTTCAGAATTAGGGTTAGGTTGTATGAGTTTAGGTACAGAGTATGCTAATGCTGAACCTATCATTGAAAAAGCGATCGAAAGTGGTATCACTTATTTTGATACTGCTGATATTTATGATAGAGGGACTAATGAAAAAATTGTGGGCAAAGCTTTAAAAAAATATCAAAATCGTGATGATATTGTAATTGGAACAAAAGTTGGAAATCGCCCTACTGAAGATGGAGGTACAACATGGGACCCTTCTAAGAAATATATTAAAGAAAGTGTAAAGGGATCATTAAAACGATTAGGACTAGATCATATAGATTTATATCAATTGCATGGTGGTACAATAGATGATCCATTGGATGAAACAATTAGTGCATTTAATGAATTAAAGCAAGAAGGTATCATTAAGGCATATGGTATTTCTTCAATACGCCCAAATGTTATTGATTATTATTTAAAACATAGTGAAATCGAGACAATTATGTCGCAATTTAATTTAATTGATAATCGTCCAGAACAATTATTGAGTGACATCCATGCGAAAGGCGTTAAAGTGTTAGCACGCGGACCTGTATTTAAAGGGTTGTTAACTTCCAATAGTATTGATGCTTTAGATCATAAATTTAGTGAGGGCATATTTGATTATACACATCATGATTTAGGAGAAACGATTGCTTCTGTTAAAGAAATAGAAAGTAATCTTAGTGCTTTATCTTTTGAATATTTAAAATCTCATGATGCACTTGGCGCAATTATCATTGGCGCTAGTTCGCCACAACAATTAGAAGAAAACGTTAATAATTACAATAAAAAAGTAAGTCTTGATCAAGTGAAAGCAGCTCGAGAAAGAGTGAAGAACTTAGAATATACTCAACATTTAAAATAGATAACATACTTAATTAATTTTTAAATAATCTCTTAGGTGTTAGGGACAATAAATTAAAAACTTGTCCTACACACCTTTTGTTTCAATTTAAATTGATTTAATTTAATATTGCTTTAAATACCTATGTTTATCATGTTCACTTTCTTCTTTAATGACTACATTCATGATTTCCCCTCTTAATATTAGTTCATGAAATTTGAAATTTATAAATGATTGTTCGGCAGAATCTAATGAATCATAATAGTCTTGTCCTAATAAATCTGTAATAGTAAAAATTGTTTGTGATGATAGTGTATTCACATTCTCAATACATTGTTTGACGTCTCGGTTCACACAACATAACATACAATCACTCCTATTTACTGTTTGTTCTTAAATAAAAATGGAAAAAGCGATTCAAGAAATCTAGGGCATAATTGATAAAATTTTAAAGCGGAGTGCATCCATTTAGGTTGATTGATTTCACATTTACGTTTAATAATACCGTCAATAATATCTTTAGCTAATAGTGTTGGATCTAACATCATTGCGTCATACTTATGTGCATATGCGAGACTTGGATCTGCTTTTTCGTGAAAAGGCGTTCGAACAGGTCCGGGATTAACTAACATGACATGGTAAGATGGATGTTCTAAACGAAGTGCATTTAGAACTGCATTAAAAGCCGCTTTAGATGCACCATAATAAGCCGCATTTGCTTGTGTGATGAATGCTGCTTGACTCGAAATCCCTACAATACTCGCATGTTTGGATAAATATGGCAGTAAGGCATGCAGTAATAAATTAAAACCGATGATATTAACTTCGTAAGTTTCTAACATTTCATTAGTGGAATGTTGACTTATCGATTTAAAATACCCAAGCCCAGCACTATAAATGATACCGTCAATTTGAGTATCGATATATTGTGGTAACATGCTAATAGCATTTTTATCTTGCAAATCACAAGTTAGCATTTGTACTCTTTTTTCAAATGGTTTGAAATTGATTTGTTTATACTTTTCTTTGTTCCTAGCAAGAATTGTAACATTAGCCCCTTTTTTGATAAGTTGCTTAGTGATTTCAAGCCCCAATCCACTAGTGCCTCCAGTAACGATATAATGTTTACCTAACATAGTAATACCCTCTTTAATTATGATTAAGATTATAATAACCTAAATCATTTCATACATAAAGTTATCTATTATATAAAAAGAAGTGCCCCGGGATCACCTGAGCTAAAGCTCATGCGTATAGTAGCACTAACTTTTATAAAAAAAGTGCTACTAATATGTTACTATGGTTTTATAAATTAAAGAGTGAGGATGATGTTGTCAATGAAATTAGTATTTTATGGTGCAGGAAATATGGCACAAGCAATCTTCAAAGGTATAATTAATTCAAAAAAATTAAAGTCACATGATATTTACTTAACAAATAAATCGAATGAAGAAGCGTTAAAAAATTTCGCTGAGGAATTAGGTGTTGAATACAGCTACGATGATGAAAACTTATTACAAGACGCAGATTATGTCTTCTTAGGTTCTAAACCTTATGATTTCGAAAAAGTAGCACAAAGAATTCAACCATACATCAATGAAAACAATCGCTTTATTTCTATTATGGCTGGTTTACCTATCAATTATATTCAGGAACAATTACATGTTGAAAATCCTATCGCTCGAATTATGCCTAATACAAATGCACAAGTTGGTCATTCTGTAACAGGTATCAGCTTTTCAGGAAATTTTGGACCTAAATCAAAGGAAGAGGTTATCGATTTAGTAAATGCTTTTGGTTCAGTAATTGAGGTGGATGAAGACCACTTACATCAAGTAACTGCGATTACAGGAAGCGGTCCTGCATTTTTATATCATGTCTTTGAACAATATGTTAAAGCAGGTACAGATTTAGGTCTTGAGAAAGATCAAGTTGAAGAATCAATTAAAAATTTAATTATTGGTACAAGTAAGATGATTGAAAGATCAGATTTAAGTATGGAACAGTTGCGTAAAAATATTACTTCTAAAGGTGGAACAACTCAAGCGGGTTTAAATGCATTAGCTCAACATGATATTGAAGCAATCTTTAAGGATTGTTTGAATGCAGCAGTTCATCGTAGCGTTGAATTATCTAAAAATGAAGATAATTAAATTTTACTGTAAAAGAGACTAGGATAATGATTTCTCTGTGACTTCTATATCCTAGTCTCTTACTTTGTAATTTTAATTATACTTACTTTAAAGAGTTAAAGAATTAGTAGTTATTAAATTTTAAACGTATCAAAATCTTTAACAAATTCAAAATTTGGAACGTCTTCATGTGTCTTTAATTGTTGTTTAATAAGTTGAATATTCTCGTGATTATAGCGATTACTTAAATGTGTGATTAAGCTTCTTTTTACATTAGCTTGTTTTATTAATTCAAAAACATCTTCAATATGACTATGGTGATAATTATTTGCTAATGTTTTTTCGCCTTCAATGTATGTAGCTTCATGAATCATTACATCAGAATCTTTAGCAATGCTTAATTCCGACTGACATGGTTTTGTATCACCAAAGATGGATATAATTGGTCCGGGTTTAGCTGGCCCTTTGAAATCATCCGAATTATATACTTGTCCTTCATATTCAAAATTATCATAAGATTTTACTTCTTGATATTTTGGTCCAGGATATAAACCAATAGATTTAAGTGCCTCAACATCAATTGTTCCTGGTGTCGTCGGAGATTCAATGCGATAACCATAAGAAGGGATACCATGATTTAACAAATGTGCACTAATTGAGAATCCTTTATGATGATATGTGAAATGATTATCAATTTCTATATAAGTAATCGGATAGTTTAGATGAGATTCAGATAATCTTAGTGTAGTCTCAATAAATTGCTGTAAACCTCTAGGACCAATAACTGTCAGTGGTTTGTCTTCTCCACCTTGAAAAGAACGGCTTGTAAGTAGTCCAGGCAATCCGAAAATATGATCTCCGTGCATATGCGTTATAAAAATATGGTCAACTTTTCCTAGCTTAATTGAATGATGTAAAATTTGATGTTGTGTGCCCTCTCCGACATCAAATAGCCATATACTATTCGAAAAAGGTTCAAGGTTCAAAGCTATAGCTTGAGTATTTCTCTCTTTAGTAGGTAACCCAGCACTTGTTCCGAAGAATGTAACTTCCATGCATATGCCTCCTTTTCCTTCATTATATTTTATCATATGTGATTATTTTTGCTATAAAAAGACATAAAATAAATGCATTAGATACATTTTGAGTTATAATGATATTAAATTGTGCATCATTCCATTATATAAGTGCCCTAGCAAAATAATAAATATTAGGCAAATCAGTTTGAAGCGGTGCAAATATAATTTATAATAATACAATCATAGTATTAATAGAATTGAGGTTTTGAACTTGAGTAAACATTCTAAACATATTCCTTGTTTAATTACTATTTTCGGTGCTACCGGAGATTTAAGTCATAGAAAATTATTTCCATCACTATTCCATTTATTTCAACAAGATAATTTAGATGAACATATTGCAATAATTGGAATTGGACGTAGAGATTACACGAACGAAGTCTTTCGTGAACAAGTTAAAAGTTCTATCCAAAAGCATGTCAAAGATACGGATCAAATAGATGCATTTATGGAACATGTCTATTATTTTAAACATGATGTAAGTGATGAACAAAGTTATTATTCATTATTGAGTTTTTCAAATGAATTAGATTCACAATATCAGTTAAAAGGAAATCGCTTATTTTATTTAGCAATGGCACCTCAATTCTTTGGTATTATTTCGGATTACTTAAAATCATCTGGTTTAACCGATACTACTGGTTTTAAACGATTAGTTATTGAAAAACCATTTGGCAGTGATTTAAAATCGGCTGAGCAATTAAACAATCAATTAAGACGCTCATTTAAAGAAGAAGAAATATACAGAATTGATCATTATTTAGGTAAAGATATGGTTCAAAATATAGAAGTCTTACGCTTTTCAAATGCGATGTTTGAACCATTATGGAATAATAAATATATTTCAAACATTCAAGTAACATCCTCAGAAGTATTAGGTGTTGAGGACCGTGGAGGTTATTATGAATCTAGTGGCGCATTAAAAGATATGGTACAAAATCATATGTTACAAATGGTGGCCCTTTTAGCTATGGAAGCGCCAATTAGCTTAAATAGTGAAGATATACGTGCTGAAAAAGTTAAAGTATTGAAATCACTTAGACAGCTTGAACCTCAAGAAGTAAAACAAAATTTTGTACGTGGACAGTATGATGAAGGATTTATTGATGGTGAAAAAGTCATTGCCTATCGAGATGAAGATCGAGTAGCCGAAGATTCAAATACTCCAACTTTTGTATCAGGCCGACTAACAATTGATAACTTCCGTTGGGCTGGTGTACCTTTCTATATTAGAACGGGAAAACGTATGAAATCTAAATCGATTCAAGTTGTAGTTGAGTTCAAAGAAGTACCAATGAACTTATACTATCAGACCGATAAATTGTTGGATTCAAACTTATTAGTTATTAATATTCAACCTAATGAGGGTATATCACTTCATTTAAACGCGAAAAAGAACATCCAAGGTATTGATACAGAACCCGTTCAATTATCATATGCAATGAGTGCTCAAGATAAGATGAACACTGTGGATGCCTATGAAAATTTATTATTCGATTGTTTAAAAGGTGATGCTACAAACTTTACACATTGGGAAGAATTAAAATCTACATGGAAGTTTGTTGATGTTATACAAGATGAATGGACAATGAATGAACCTAACTTCCCTAACTATGAGTCAGGTACAAATGGACCATTAGAAAGTGATTTACTATTAAGTAGAGATGGTAATCATTGGTGGGATGATATACAATAAATAGACAATTGATAAGCCTATAGTGAAGCCTTCTGGACTAAAGTAATATTTTGAGTTCAAGTATTATTTTAATAGTAGCTACCTAAATTGAGCATGTGCTTATAGCCAGCCTCTTTCAACTATAGTCATTCTTTTGGTGGTGGGACAATGAATTGATTTTAAATTTTGTCCTACCACCCTTTTCTATTAAAAAATTTTCAATATGGCACATGTTAAGATGTATATTTTCTAAAAATAAGGTAAAATAAAAGTTAATGATTGTAAATTTATTGGAGTGAGAGTTTTGGACGTTATCAAGCAGATACAACAGGCAATTGTATTTATCGAAGATCGTTTATTAGAGCCGTTTAATTTGCAAGATTTGAGTGATTACGTTGGTCTTTCTCCTTACCATCTTGATCAATCATTTAAAATGATTGTTGGACAATCACCTGAACATTACGCACACGCAAGAAAAATGACTGCAGCTGCTAAAGAAATGGTTCAAAGTTCTTCGAGGTTAGTAGATGTCGCAAAAAAGTATAACTATCATAGTTCAAATGATTTTGCGAATGATTTTAGTGATTTTCATGGAATTTCACCAATTCAAGCATCTACAAAAAAAGATGAATTAAAATTACAAGAACGTTTATATATAAAGTTGACAACTACTGAACGAGCACCTTATCCATATAGACTAGATACCACGGAAGATATAGCATTAGTAGGTTATGTACGTTATATTGAAGCAAATAATTTATCTAATCCTTATAAAGTTCCTGATTTTTTAGAAGATTTAATTCTTGATGGTAAAATAAAAGATTTAAAAAGGTATAATAACATAAGTCCATATGAGTTGTTTGTAATCACTTGTCCATTAGATAATGGATTGGAATTATTTATTGGTGTTCCAAGTGATAGATATCCATCTCATTTAGAAAGTAGAATATTACCTGGAAGACATTATGCGAAATTTAATCTCCAAGGTGAAATAGACTATGCGGTTAATGAAGCTTGGTATTATATCGAATCAAGTTTACAACTTACTTTACCTTATGAAAGAGATAGCTTATATGTTGAAATATATCCCTTTGATGTCTCATTTGAGGACCCATTCACTAAAATTCAATTATGGTTGCCAATTGAACAAGAAAATTATGATTTGTAAATATCAAAGAAATACATTCTCTAATCAAAGCACCATATCTTTTTGCAAATCTATAACGATAAGTGTTATAATCTAACTAACAAGAATATCTGCATTTTATGCACCAATCCCCTCACTATGCCAGTAGTGAGGGGATTTTTTTGGTGTGGCTTGTCGCCTATTTACTTATTGTTACGGTTTCGAAGCCAATACGAAAATAACGCAACAATACAACCACTTGTTACTGTGGCTACGATGTGCACAAGAATATCTGCCATTTTAGCACCCCCTCTCTGCGTATAGATAAACGCCTGAGAGATAGGCGACTTATTTATTATATCATCTCTAATATATGAGTCATGTATTATTTACGGCCGTAAAATGATTTTTTATTTTTCAAAAGAAAACGAGGTTAGGACAAAAAAAGTATGTCCTAATATTGCTTATGAATTAAATTTCTGCTACAAATGCTTCGAATGGCTTAAGTGATTTTGAATCTAATTGACTATTGTAGTTATGTAATTTGATTGCATTCTCATCGATATCAAAAGGTAATGTTAATGAACTTTGTTTATCAGTTAAGTTACCTGCAACCACTACAGTTTTGCCTTCTAATTGCCTAGTATAAGCAAACACATTTTCATTTTCTGCATCAATTAAATCAAACTGTCCGTACGTATAAATTTCATGAGATTTCTTTAATTGAATCAATTTTTTGTAAAAATTAAGTACAGAATGCTCGTCTTCTAATTGATGAGCTACATTAATATCTCTATAATTTGGATTAACAGGGAACCAAGGTTTTCCCTCTGTGAAGCCACCATTTGTAGAATCATTCCATTGCATAGGTGTACGAGAATTATCACGATTTTCCATTCTATACTTATCTAATAATTGATCAACGTCTCCACCTTGTTCTTTTACAATTTTATATTCATTTCTAACCGCAACATCATTAAACGTTTCAATACTTTCAAAAGGATAATTGGTCATACCAATTTCTTGTCCTTGATAGATAAAAGGTGTACCTTGCTGTAAGAAATACACAACGGCATGGCTTGTAGCAGATTCAAACCAGTAATCTTTATCGTTACCCCAAGTTGATACACGACGAGGTTGATCATGGTTTTCTATGAAAAGTGCATTCCAACCAATTCCTTCTAGTCTCTTTTGCCAGCGATTTAACACCTCTTTATATGATTTAACGTCAAATTGAGAATCACCAGTACTCCATAAACCTAAATGTTCAAATTGGAAGATCATATTGAATTTACCTTTATCTTCTCCAACCCACTCTTCTGCATTATCTGGAGTTACACCGTTGGCTTCTCCAACAGTCATAATATCATATTGGCTTAGTGACTCATCTTTCATTTCTTGTAGCCAATTGTGAATACCAGGTTGATTCATATCTACATCAAAGGCTGGAGCATATTTTTTTCCTTCTGGTACAGGTAAGTCACCAGCTTCAAATGTTTTCTTGATATGTGTAATAGCATCGACACGGAATCCATCAATACCCTTTTCAAACCACCAATTCATCATGTTGAATACTGATTCACGTACTTCTGGATTATCCCAATTTAAATCTGGTTGTTTTTTACTAAATAAATGGAAGTAATATTGATTAGTTGTTTCATCAAATTGCCATGTTGAACCATTAAAAATGCTCTCCCAATTATTTGGTTCAGAACCATCATCTTTAGGGTCTGCCCATATGTACCAGTCTCTTTTAGGGTTCTCTTTACTAGATTTTGATTCAATAAACCAAGGATGCTCATCAGATGTATGGTTAACGACTAAATCTAATATTAGTTTCATACCACGGTCATGTACACCTTTTAATAGACGATCAAAATCTTCCATTGTACCAAATTCATCCATAATATCTTGATAATCACTGATATCATATCCATTATCATCATTAGGTGATTTATACATTGGACTTAGCCATATAACATCAATACCTAAGTCTTTAAGATAGTCTAATTTTTCGATTACACCTGGTAAATCACCAATACCATCATTGTTAGTATCATTAAAACTTCTTGGATAAACTTGATACGCTACTGCTTCTTTCCACCAATTTTTATTCATAATTATGCTCCTTTATATTTTTGTAGTTGATACCCTTTCAACTATTTGAGTTGAAATCAATTTTTCTCTAAAAGAAATAGTTTCATTTCTTAATACATCAATGATTGTATTGCCTGCTGTGAGGCCTAATACATCTGGGTTAATGTTTACGCTTGTTTGAGATGGTGTTGCATTTTCAGTGAGAAAAGATGTATTAAACGTGGCAGTTTGTACATCCTCTGGAATGCGTAGTTGATATTCATAAAGCACATTTAATAATTGCATATTTAACATAGCATCAGACGTTATAATCACTGAAGGCGTATGAATAGCATCAATACAATATTGCTTTATACAATCACGTAAATCATTCATGGACTTTATTACGATACAGTCATTTGAAAGTTTAACGTTGTCACAGTATTGTTTAAATCCTACTGTTCTGTCTTCTGTAACTGCATAATGTCCAGATTCTTGTAAAAATAATATATGGCGGTGTCCTAAATGATATAAATATTGTGTTAATTGATAAGCTGCATCGATATTATTATTATCAATATGTATGATATTTTCGTAGTTCAAAGATTTCCCAATTATAAGATAAGGAACTTTAAACTCATAAAGTAGATGCTCAATAGGATCATCTTTCAATGAATATAAAAGAATAAATCCATCCACACTTTTAGATTGAATCATTGTTTTTACTTCATGATATAAGTCCCTGCTATTTTCCGACACAGTCATTCTAGTTGAATAGCCTCTTACATTACATGCCTGATTAATACCATTAAGAACGTCACTATTAAATGGATTTTGACGTATTTCAGGAGTGGAACTTTTCTGTATTAATCCAATGGTCATTGTTTTATTTGTTATTAATGTTCTTGCCGCTTGATTGGGTATGTATCCTAATTTGGACATAGCCGCTTTGACTTTATTTGAAGTTGCCTCACTAATTTTCGCATTGTTCCGTATCACCCTCGATACTGTAGATGTAGCTACATTAGCCTCTTTGGCAACATCTTTAATTGTAACCGTTGTATATCACCTCAATCTTTAAACTTTAGTAAACGCTTTCAATCATCTTATATTTTCATGGTATAGTATTCGTATTAGGAAGTCAATCATTTTGTGCAATCGTTTGCATAATTTTTAAAAAAGAAGTAAACCATTGAATTGGTTTACTTCTGTAACTAGTATGTGATTACTCTTCAACCCATTGAGTATGGAAGATACCTTCTTTATCTTTACGTTCATACGTATGTGCACCGAAATAGTCACGTTGTGCTTGAATTAAGTTTGCTGGTAAATTTTCAGAGCGATAACTATCATAGTAGTTTACGCTGGCAGAGAATCCAGGTGTTGGTACGCCGTTACGTACACCTGTTGCTACTACATCTCTCAATGCATCTTGATATTCTGTGACAATACCTTTGAAATAAGGATCTAATAAAAGGTTTTGTAATTCTGAGTTGTTATCATATGCGTCTTTAATTTTTTGTAAGAATTGAGCACGAATAATACAACCTTCACGCCATATCATTGCTAAATCGCCTAATTTTAAATTCCATTCATTTTCTTCACTAGCTTTACGCATTTGCGCAAATCCTTGTGCATATGAACAAATTTTACTCATATATAAAGCTTTACGGATTTTTTCTAAGAATTCATCTTTATTACCAATAAATTCTGCTTTAGGACCGTTTAATTCCTTAGAAGCATTCACACGTTCTTGTTTAATTGATGAAATGAAACGAGCAAATACTGATTCAGTGATAATCGTTAAAGGAATACCTAATTCTAAGGCATTGATAGAAGTCCATTTACCTGTACCTTTTTGACCCGCAGTGTCTAAGATCTTTTCGACAAGTGCTTCATTGTCATCATCTAATTTAGTGAAGATATCACCAGTGATTTCAATCAAATAACTTTCTAATTCACCAGCATTCCATTCTTTAAATGTCTTAGAGATGTCTTCATGTGACATACCTAATAAATCTTTCATCATCGCATAGCTCTCTGCTATAAGTTGCATATCTGCATATTCAATACCATTATGAACCATCTTAACATAGTGGCCGGCACCATTTGGTCCAATATATTCTACACATGATGCACCATCTTTAGCTTTTGCAGCAATTGCATCTAGTATATCACTCACTTTATTATAAGCTGCTTCTTGACCACCTGGCATTAATGAAGGACCAGTAAGGGCACCTACTTCACCACCAGATACACCCATGCCAATAAAGTTAATACCACTTTCAGCTAAGGCTTTATTACGACGGATTGTATCTTGATAATTAGTGTTACCACCATCAATTAAAATGTCATCATCATCTAATAATGGAAGTAAACTGTCAATTGTTGCATCTGTTGCAGGACCTGCTTTAACCATTAATAAAATTTTACGTGGCTTTTCTAATGAATTAACAAATTCTTCCAAAGAATATGTTGGGTGGATTTGTTTACCTTTAGATTCATTAACCATTTCATCTGTTTTTTCGCTTGAACGGTTATATACAGAAACGCTATAACCACGTGATTCAATGTTCCAAGCGAGGTTTTTACCCATTACTGCTAAACCTACTACACCTATTTGTTGAGTCATATTACTTACCTCTCTCATTCAATTTTTCAATAGTATTGTATCATAAAAGTCGAAAGTACTTCACTAAACTAAATTACGATTTAGCTACTAACTCAATAATTTTGACAATTTGTTTTGCTAATTGATTAAGTGAATTCACTGAAATACGTTCAGATGTTGTATGAATATGTTCATAGCCCACACCTAAAATGACTGTAGGGATTCCAAATGTATTAATAATACTGCCATCTGATCCGCCTCCAGCAATAACAGTATCCCCTGCTAATCCAAGTTCTCTAGCACTATTGGTAGCAAATTGAGTTACTTTGTCATCATTTTCTAATTTAAAACCAGGGTAGCTCTTCTCGATGATAACTTTTGCTTCACCACCTAATTCTTGTGCGGTAGTCTCGAATGTTTCCTTCATATGAGTGACTTGTTGTTCAATACTTTGATTATCATGAGAGCGTGCCTCAGCTTCTAAAACTACTTCATCAGCAACGATATTTGTAGCAGAGCCACCATGAAATTTACCTATATTAGCAGTAGTATAGTCATCAATTTGTCCTAGCTTCATGCGACTAATAGCTTTTGCAGCAATGTTTATTGCACTAATTCCTTCTGAAGGTGTACTAGCATGAGCTGTTTTTCCTAAAATAGTCGTGTTTATTACCATTTGAGTTGGTGCTCCTACTACTGTTGTGCCAACAGGTTGACTAGCATCAACTGCATAACCAAACTCAGCGTCAATGTATGTTGAATCTAGTTCTTTAGCACCTTTAAGACCAGATTCCTCACCAACAGTAATAATAAATTGGATTTGGCCATGTGGAATTTCATTTTCATTAAGATATTGAATGGTTTCAATTATTGCTGCTAATCCCGCCTTATCATCAGCACCTAGAATGGTACTACCATCAGAATAAATATATCCATCCTCTTTAATTTGAGGTTTAATATTTATTCCAGGTATAACAGTGTCCATGTGACTAGTGAAGTAAATTTTAGACACATCTTCTTTCGCACTAGTGGCTGGTAAAGTACATATAAGATTGTTAGCACCTAACCATGACTTTTCTGATGCATGATCTTCAATTACATTTAAACCTAGTTCTTCAAATTTCTTTTTTAAAATGTGTTGAATGACTTCCTCATGTCCTGTTTCAGAATTTATTTGGACTAATTCTAAAAATGTTTCAAGTAATCGTTGACTGTTTATCATTATGACAAACCCCTTTCTCGTTTGATTTCTATTTTAACTAATTTTCTACAATATCAAAAATAAATTGATTGCCATTTGTATAAAAATCATTTATGGTTAATTTATATATTAAGTAAAGTGTATTATGTAAGTGTTTTTAAATAAGGAGCGTCAAATAGTGAATAATAAAGTGTTAAGAATTATAATAATTGTAATGTTGATTGCAATTGTGGCAGCATTACTACTCACAAGTTTAGTGCCACTAATGTATTAATCTTCGCAATAAAAAAGAGTCCGGGACATAAATTTCCAGGATAAGTAAATAAAGACAATTTCTATTTAAATAATATAGAAATTGTCTTTTTTTTAATGTTTTTGATTACTTTCAACTCGTTGAGTTGTTACTTTTCTTATATTAAGTGCCATTAGCACAAATCCTAGTTCTCTTTTGGCTTTATTTATCCCTCGAACGGACATTCGAGGGAAACCCCAAATAGATTTCATAAATCCAAAAACAGGCTCCACATCAATTTTTCTTTGACTGTAGTTGGTTTTGTTTTTGGTTCTGAATGCTTTTTATTATTTTGGGATTTAAAATATTCTCAATTATAATTCTTCATTATTTTTTTATTTGCTTTTAAATTGAAGTTCATACATTGTTGTTTCAGTGGACATTCTGAACAATCATCACATTCATATAATTTAAAGCCTCGTTTAAAACCATTCTTATCATGACGATAGGCATATCTTTTGAAACCTAATCTTTTATTGTTCGGACAAATGAATTCATCGAATTCGGTCTTAGGGATTGTTTCAACAATATCATTTACATGTTACCATTTGTTGGGATAAGAACTGAAGTTTCCATTGGTAGAGTAAGTCGAGTCATGTTATAATCCCTATACATAAGGCACCTCGTTAATTTAGTTTAATGAAGTTTATTCAATTATACGAAAGTGCCTTATTTTTTAAGTGTTTGAATGTAAAATTACATATAAATAAAAAGTATTTTGGCGAGACTCTTGAGGGAACAGGACAAGCTGAAGACTACAGGCTGAAGCTGTCCCCTAAGAAAGCGAGCCAAGAATACGAAGTATTGTAAATAAAGAAGCCAGTAAATGAATTTATAAAAATTCATTTACTGGCTATTTTGCTAGGAATTATGTACCAGCCTTTTTTTATTTAATCACTAATTATATTTCATTGTGTAACCGTAGTGATCCAAATTGAGATTTAATGTTTAAATACTTTTCTAGTTCATTTAATATTTGCATCATACTTGAACGTGATTTTAAAGATTGATGAGATTTAGGAAGTGGTAATTCGTCTAGTGATAAACGGATTTCATACAGTGAATGTAATCGTAAAGCAGTATAATCATTACTATTTACGTTATTACCAATTTCTGACATTAAATGAGATACATCAGTCAGTAATGGATCATCGACAGTGACTTGATTTAATAACGGTTTAATTCTACGCAATAATTCAAGTTGTTCTTGTCTCATATCAAAATAGTGATAATATGAATTTTCATTTCTAATAAAATGATTTTTAACATCTCTAAATGCGATAGATTTGGCCTTTCGAATGTCTAATTGGAGTTTTTCGAAAGATAAAGTAAGATCATTATTATAATTTGAGCAAGCTTCGCTATATGTCATAAAGATTTCTTTAAAGCCTTTTTCTATATCTTTCTTAAAAGAAACTAATGTTTTGTCTAAACTTGGCATAATTAAATTCATAATGAATGCGATTCCTAGTCCAATAGTTAATAAGAGTAATTCATTAATGATTAAATGTAAATTAATCGTAGTTGCATTGAAAACATGTAATAATATAACACAACTAGTTACAACACCCTCTTGAACTTTCAACATAACAGTTATCGGAATAAATAATAATACAATTAATCCCAAAACAAGCGCATTCTGACCTAATAAGCTAAAAACCAATGAACCAAACAGTAGAATTAGTATACAAGAGACAAATCTTGATACGATAGCTTGTACTGAGTGAACTTTAGTATGTTTAATACATAATACAATGAGGATAGCACTTGATGCATAATTATCAAGCCCCATCCATTTAGCTAAAATAACACCTAATGTGATACCTACTGCTGTTTTAAGTGTTCTTAATCCAATCTTATAAGGATTTAACTTTAACATTAGTAAATCCTCTTATCTTTCGTCGCAATATTTATCAAATAGGCCTTGTAACTGATTAATAACATCCATTACATCATGGCCTTCAATTTGATGACGTTCAATCATTTCAGTGATTTTACCATCTTTAATTAATGCAAATGATGGACTTGAAGGTGCATAACCCTCAAAATAGTCTCTAGCCTGTTGTGTAGCCTCTTTATCTTGTCCAGCAAATACTGTAACAAGTCTATCAGGTAGTTTATCATAGTGTAATGCATGTGATGCTGCTGGACGTGCAATTCCTCCCGCACATCCACAAACTGAATTAACCATTACTAATGAAGTACCATTTTGTTGTAATACTTTGTCAACTTCATCTGCAGTTGTTAATTGTTCATATCCCGCATTTTCAATTTCATTACGAGCTTGTTCAACCACGCCGTTCATATATAAATCAAAATTTAAATCCATTTTAATCACCTTTCAATCTTTTATTTATTCAATGCTATTCTACTAAATATAAGTGTTAGATTTCAAACAGCTTGTCCAGGGAATATGATATATCATTTTAAACTAGTAAATACTTGTATTTTCTATTGTGAATTGTTCAATACGTTCTTTAACTTGAGACATGAAGCGCCCTGTTTGAACACCATCAAGTATTCTATGATCAATCGAAATACACAAATTCACCATGCTTCTAATTGCAATCATATCATCAATAACGACTGGTTTTTTTACAATAGATTCTACTTGTAAAATCGCTGCTTGTGGATGATTTATAATTCCCATTGATGAAACGGATCCAAATGTACCGGTATTATTAACGGTAAATGTTCCACCAGACATATCTTCTTGTGATAATTGTTTATTTCTTGCTTTAAGTGCTAGTTCATTTATCTCTCTAGCAATACCTTTGATTGATTTTTCATCAGCGTGTTTAATAACAGGAACATATAATTTATCTTCATCTGCTACAGCAATTGAAATATTAATATCTTTATGAAGAATAATTTCTTCTCCATCCCAGCTACTATTTAATAGTGGGTTTGATTTTAATGCTTCTGCAACAGCTTTTACAAAGAATGCAAAGAAAGTTAAATTATAACCTTCGTTCTGTTTGAACGAATTTTTATGATGATTTCTAATTTTAACTAAGTTAGTTGCATCAACTTCAAGCATCATCCAACCATGAGGGATTTCAGTTACACTTGTCACCATGTTTTGAGCTATTGCTTTACGAACACCTTTGACTGGTATAGATTGACTAATTTGACTCTGATTAGAATCCACGTTGGATTTCGTATGTTCAAAACTAGATTGTGAATTGTTATTTATTTCAGGTTCCGGATGACTTGAATTAATATAATTTTCAATATCTTTTTTAGTCACACGTCCTTCAAAACCTGTGCCAGGAACTAATGATAAATCAATGTCATTTTCAGATGCAATTTTAAAAACTACTGGTGAATATCGACCGTTATTAAGTAAAGATGCTTGTGTATGTGCATTTGTTTTAACAGAATGATGAACTTCTTTATCAGAAGTATTTTTTGAAGCCGATGCTGACGTTTCGACTGTTAAAGTATCATTACCATTTATATTTAAATTTGTTGAATCCTTAACGGTTTCAATATCGATATTTTTAGTGTTGGTAGAATTATCTGTTTCAGAAGTTTCAATTTTACAAATAACATGATCTATTTGAACGGTTTCACCTTCTGAAACTAAAATTTCAGTGATAGTACCAGAAACAGTTGAAGGTACTTCAGCAGTTACTTTATCAGTAATTACCTCACATAAGGGTTCATATTCATCAACATAGTCACCCACTGAAATAAGCCATTGCTCAATAGTACCTTCATGAACACTTTCGCCTAGTTTTGGCATTTTTATATCCATAACTTTTCCTCCTTAAAATTGTGCAAGTTCTCGCATTTTTTCTAAGATTTTATCAGGATTCATCATAACTTCATTTTCAAGATTAGGAGAAAATGGCATTGAAGGAACATCTGGTCCAGCTAATCTCATAATAGGTGCATCAAGTTCAAATAAACAGTTTTCAGCTATGATTGCAGAGACTTCTGACATGACACTGCCCTCAAGATTATCTTCTGTTACTAATAAAATCTTGCCATTCATTTTAGCACGTTTAATAATTGTTTCTTTATCTAGAGGATAAACAGTTCTCAAATCAACTATTTCAACACTAATACCATCTGCTGCTAAAATATCAGCAACTTGCATACAATAATTTACACACAAACCATATGTAAATACAGTTATGTCATTCCCTTCACGTTTTACATCAGCTTTTCCAAGAGGAACTGTATAATAATCTTCTGGCACTTCTTCTTTCAAGAAGCGATATGCTTTTTTATGTTCAAAGAATAATACTGGATCATTTGACTCAATAGAGGATAATAATAATCCTTTAGCATCATAAGGAGATGAAGGTATGACAATAGTTAGCCCCGGTGTAGACGCAAAGATGCTCTCGATACTTTGAGAATGATATAAACCACCATGTACCCCACCACCAAAGGGTGCTCTGATTGTGATAGGACATTGCCAGTCATTATTTGAACGATAGCGCATTTTAGCTGCTTCACTAATAATTTGATTAACTGCTGGAAGTATAAAATCTGCGAATTGAATTTCTGCAATTGGTCGTTTACCAATCATTGCTGCTCCAATAGCAGTCCCTACAATATTAGATTCAGCCAAAGGTGTATCTATTACTCTTTCAACACCATATTTGTCTTGAAGACCTCTAGTTGCACCAAAAACGCCACCTTTACGTCCTACATCTTCACCTAATATAAATACGTTATTATCATGTTCCATGGCTAGGTCTTGCGCTTGTTGTATTGCTTCAATATAACTCATTTTACTCATTGCCCATACCTCCTTCTGGGTCATAAACAAATTGATATGTTTCTTCTACAGATGGATATGGCGCTTTTTCTGCATCTTTAGTGGCTTTATTAATAATTTCTTTATGCTCTTGCTCTATATTGTCTAACCATTCTTGATTAATAATCTCTTTTTCTAATAAATAATCTTTAAATTTAAGGTTACAATCAAAAGTTTTTAATGCTTCTCTTTCTTTTTTCGTACGATATGTATCATCATCATCTGAAGAATGTGGTGTCATACGATGTGTTATAGCTTCAATTAGAGTGGCACCCTCACCATTTAGTGCACGTTCTCTAGCATCTTTCATAGCTTTATACATTGCTATCGGATCATCCCCATCTACTGTCTCACCATATATGCCATATCCTAAGGCTCTATCAGAAAGTTTTTCTGCGGCGTATTGTAATGTATTAGGCACAGATATCGCATATTTATTATTGATGATGACACAAACAAATGGTAATTTATGAACGCCTGCAAAGTTTAAACCCTCATGAAAATCTCCTTGATTTGAACTTCCCTCACCGACAGTTGCCGTAGCAATATTTGGTTTTTTATCCATTTTTAAAGCTAATGCAGCTCCAACTGAATGTGGTATTTGTGTAGCAACTGGAGAACTTTGTGATAATATGCCCTTTTCACGATGACTAAAATGGGAGGGCATTTGTTTTCCTCCAGAATTAATATCATCTTTTTTTCCAAATGAAGCTAGCATTGTATCATATGGAGAAATCCCCATAAAAGTAACAAATGCTAAATCTCTATAATATGGAGATGAAATATCTCCTTCTTTCATAGCGTATGCCATTCCTATTTGTGTAGCCTCTTGTCCTTGTCCACTAACAACAAATGGAATTTTACCTGCGCGGTTTAATAACCATAATCGTTCATCTACTTTTCTACCTAAATCCATCCATTTATAGATTTCTTTAAGGTCTTCTTCTGAAAGTCCGACAGATTTATAATCAATCATCTTTTATGTTCCTCCTGTTAAATGTTTATTGCTCTATTTTCTACTTTCAATCCCAATTCCATAAGTACTTCTGATATAGAAGGATGTGCATGTGTTGTCAGACCTAACTCAATTGCTGAACCATTCATAAATTGCAATAAAGAGGCTTCGTTGATTAATTCAGTAACCTGAGGACCTATCATATTAATACCGATAATTTCATTAGTTTCATCATTAATTATCATTTCACAAAATCCTCTGTCATTAGTAGTTTCCTCTATAACTGCTTTACCAATTGCATTAAAGCTTACTTTAAATGATTTGGTTTTAATGTTTTTGGCTTCGGCTGATTCTTTATTGTAACCAATTGAAGCAACTTCTGGGTGTGTATATATGCATTTCGGCATCTTGTCATAATTTAGAGGTAGGCCATTGCCATTAAACATGTGTTCAACAGCAAGTATTGCCTCTTTAGAAGATACATGTGCTAATTGAAGCTTACCTATGCAATCACCTGCAGCATAAATATGCTTATCTTCGGTTTGTAAAAAGTCATTAACAAGTATATTACCGTTATCATCAATTTTAATTTTAGTATTATTTAATCCTATATCATCAGTATTAGGCTTGCGACCAATTGATACTAAAACTTTTTCTACTTCTATAGTTTTATCTTTATTTACTTGTATAGTTACAGAATTAGAGTTGACTGTAACTGCAGATTCATTTAAAGCGCAATTTTCATAGAACGTTACTCCTCTTGCTATAAGTGATGTTTTTAGAAAATTTGCAATTTGAGCACTCTCATTAGGCAAGATTCGTTCGCCAGCCTCTATCACACTAACATTTACACCTAAGTCAATTAATAAAGAAGCAAATTCAAGACCTATCACTCCACCGCCAATGATTGCTATGCTTGCAGGTAAATCTGTGAATTGCAATATGTCATTACTAGATAGAACTGTATTGTGATTGAAAGGCAAGAATGGTAATTGAGTTGGTAGTGAACCTGTAGCTATCAATACATTCTGATTAGGTAATAATTCAGATTCTCCATTATCATATTCAACTGAAATGGTACCACTTTGAGGTGAGAAAATAGATGTCCCCATAATTCTACCTTTGCCATTAAATATATCTATGTGATTTTTCTGCATTAAACTTTCAATACCTTGATGCATTTGATTAACAATTTTGTCTTTACGTTTCATCATAGATTTTAAGTCAAATGAATATTGACCAACATTCACTCCAAAATGAACTGAATCTTTAACTGTTCTTAAAATTTCAGCAGATTTTAATAAAGCTTTTGTAGGAATACATCCTTTGTGAAGACAAGTGCCACCCAACAAAGATTTCTCTACTATAGCTACTTTTTTACCTAATTGTGATGCTCGAATTGCCGCTACATAACCAGCGGTTCCTCCACCTAAGATGACTAGGTCATATTGCTTTTCACTCATAATTTTACTCCTAACTTGCTTTGCGATTGGATTTAATAACGTTAATCTGTAAGTGACTTTAAATTTTAAATGAATTTAGTAACTCAATGAGTAGGTTACATATAAAATTAAAATATTCATTTTATAATGTTAATATTTATTTTACAGCAATTATAAATATTAATAAATTCAATGAATTACTTACTACTTTTTCTTTGATTTTGGCTAATCATTTCTTTTGCATTTTCTTTAGTTAATTTAGTAACACTAGCACCAGAAATCATTCGTGCGATTTCATCAATTTTATCATCATTTTCTAATTCTTTAACTTGAGTTGTTGTACGATCATCATTGGATGCTTTACTAATTAATAAATGATGATTACTCATAGATGCAACTTGTGGTAAGTGCGAAATACATATTACTTGAATATATTCAGCTATATCTCTCATTTTTTCAGCCATTTTTTGAGCAGCTTGTCCTGACACTCCTGAATCTACCTCATCAAATAAAATTGCAGTTTGTCCCCTTGATTGTACAAAAATACTTTTTAGGGCTAGCATAATACGAGACAACTCACCGCCAGATGCAATTTTATTTAAACTTTTGAGTGGTTCCCCTTTATTAGGACTGATTAAAAACTCTACAAATTCTATACCATCAATTGTTGGTTTATCTAATAATTGGAATGAAATTTCTAAATTAGCATCTTTCATTTGTAAATTTTGTATTTCAGAAACGATATGATCTCTTAATGTTCGAGCTACTGAACGACGCTCTCTAGATAACACTTTGCCTTTTGACATCACTTCATTATATAATTGACTAATTTCCTCACGTAATTGTGATGTACTTTCTTCATAATTTTCGATTTTGGCTATTTCATTTTGAAGCTTATCTTTGTATGTAATTAATTCATAAATGTCTTTGCCATATTTCCTTTTAAGATTGTTTAATAAATTCATTCGTGATTCTAGCTCATTAAGCATTTGCTCATCAAATTCAGTGTTTGACATTTCATCATATAACTCGTGCTTAGCATCTTCAAGCGTGTAATAAAATTGATCAATATCCTCTTTTAATTTACTAAATTTATCAGGCAAAATATCATCTATAGATTGTAAATGATTACTTAATTCATATAGTCTATCTGTAATTGCATGCTCATCAGTCAAGGTGACATGCGCATTATTAAGCGCCATGCTTAGTTTTTCGGAATTTTGAATTCTACGTATATCGACTTCTAATTGCTCAATTTCGCCCTCTTTTAAAGAAGCTTCTTCTAATTCTTCATATTGAAATTTCATTAAATCCAAACGTTGAAGTAATGCTTGGTCTGCAGACTCTAATTCTTCTAATTCCTTTGTTTTACTTTTATATTGATTAAACACATTTTGATATTTTTCTTTAGTTGATAAATACTTGTCTTCTGCATAATCATCTAATAATTTTAAATGATACTTCTGTTTAAGAAGTGTCTGTGTTTCATGTTGACCATGAATATCTAATAGTTCTTGCATAACTTTTCGCAAATCTTGAAGCGTAACAATTTGATTATTCAATCTACAAATACTTTTACCAGTGCTAAATATTTCTCTTTTTACTAATAAGAAGTCCTCGTCGATTTCTATATCAAGATTATGAAGTATATGAATAACATCTTTATTTTCATCTATATCAAATATACCTTCAATAATCGCTTTCTTTTCACCATGTCGAACATAATCTGATGATGCACGCATTCCAATTAACTGGCCAATCGCATCTATGATGATTGATTTACCTGAACCCGTTTCACCACTTAGAACTGTTAATCCATCTGAAAAATGAATTTCTAATTCATCAATAATTGCAAATTGTTTTATTGATAAGGTTTGTAACATGAATTCATCGCATCCTTATAATAAATTGAAAATTCTTGTTTTAATTGTATTACTTGCGTCTTCATCTTTACAAATTAAAAGGCAAGTATCATCACCACATATAGTACCGAGAACTTCATCCCAATCGATTTGGTCTAGTATAGCGCCAATAGATTGAGCGTTACCAGGTAAGGTTTTTAAGACGAGTAGATTACCTGTACCTTCTATATTCACAAATGAGTCCATGAGATAACGACCCAATTTTTCTAATGGATGGTATTTTCGATCATTAGGCAAGCTATATACATACTGACCTGATGTTGCAGGAACTTTGATTAACTGTAATTCTTTAATATCACGTGATACGGTAGCTTGCGTAACATTAAGGTCGTATTCATTAAGACGTTTTACTAGTTCGTCTTGAGTTTCTATTTGTTCGCTTGAGATAATTTCTCTAATCTTTATGTGTCTCACAGATTTTTTTGCCATTATGAACACTCCTATTTTCGAATAATTATACAATAATTTTAACACATCATTTTTTTTACTACTACTATTGTTATTATGCATACTTAACTGATAACTCAATAATCGTAAATTGTTTTAATTAAATACTAATAGGTACAATTAGTTAATTTGTATTGAAAAAATGTATAAACGAATAAATAAATATGTAAACTAAAATTAGGATATAAATGTAATACCACAATTTAAAATAGTGTACTAAAACACCCTTCAACGCCAGTTTTTAAACAGTAGCTTTGAAGGGTTAATATTAATGATAATTAATGATCACGTGTGTAGAAAAGCTCAACGATATCTAATAGAGGTTTAATATCATAGTGAGAAGAAAGTTGTTCTATTGATTCTATGGCAGCATCTTTATGGAAATTTAATTTATTTTCAGCACCATCTTTACCTAATAAAGAAACATACGTACTTTTGTGATTTTCGATGTCACTACCAACTTTTTTTCCTAATTTAGATTCATCACCATATACGTCGAGCAAATCATCTTTAATTTGGAACATCAAACCCATATGATTACTAAAATCTTCAAGAGATTGTGATGTAGACTTGTCTACTTTAGCAATATCTGCTGCACTTAATACCGCGAATTGAAGTAATGCTCCTGTTTTAGCTTTATGTATCCGTTCAAGTGTATCCAAATCAACAGGTTTATCTTCACTTTGCATGTCTAATGTTTGTCCTCCGACCATGCCTAAGTGACCACTGTTATGCGCTAATCTGGAAAGTATTTTAACTTTGACGTCAGATTCTAATAATTCATCATCAGCAATGATTTCAAATGCCTTAGTTAGTAGTGCATCACCAGCTAGAATAGCTTTCCATTCACCATAGACTTTGTGATTGGTAAGTTTACCACGACGGTAATCATCATTATCCATCGCAGGAAGATCATCATGAATTAAAGAATATGTGTGAATCATTTCCAATGCCAATGCAGTTTTTTTACATTTTTTATAATCTTGATTTAATACATCTAATGTTAAAAATAAAAGAAGTGGTCTTATTCTTTTACCACCTGCATTGAGAGAATATTGCATACTTTCTTCTAGATTAGTATTTAGTGGTGAAGTTTCGATTACACCGTCAAGAGCACTATTAATTTGATCAATTAATTCATTCATTGACTTCTTTGCCATTTTCTTCATCCTCTGCTTCATCTTTAATAAGTTGATTTACTTTCTTTTCAGCATCTTTAAGTGTTGCATCACATGTTGCAGAAAGTTTCATACCACGTTGATATAACTCTAATGATTCTTCTAATGATACAGTCTCATTATCTAACTTTTGAACGATATTTTCTAACTCTTGCATCATTTCTTCAAAACTTTGTTGATCTTTACTCATGTTCACACCTAACCTTTTTAACGATGGCATCTACGCTACCATCTTTCATTGCTAATGTAATTTCATCATCTTTACTTAAATCCTGTGTACTTGTAATGACTTTATCATCTTTATTAATAATAGAATAGCCTCTTAACATAGTATTAGTAGGACTTAAATTATTTAATAGTTCAACTTTATTTTTGAGCTCTAATTTATTATTATGAATGTTTTTAATTGTTAGATTTGATAAACGATTTTTTACATTCATTAGTTGCTTACTATTTTGTAATATAGTTTGATTTAATGTTTTTACATTAAAATTCTGATGAAGAACTTTTAATTGATATTTTTTATTCTCAATTTTGGATAATAATAATTGAGTTAGTTGTCTTTCTAAATCATCTTTGCGTTGTATCTGTTGATCGTATAATAATGAGGGTTGTTTAAACTTATAATAAGATGCTAAATGATCTAGTTGTTTATGTTGTTTTTCAAGATATTGTTTAATATACCTTGATAATGAAAATTGGTATTGCTTAATTTGTTGCATCAATTCGTACTGGTCTGGAGTCGCCATAACTGCAGCTTGTGTTGGTGTTGCTGCTCTGACATCTGCTACGAAATCACTGAGTGTAAAATCGGTTTCATGTCCAACAGCTGAAATAATGGGTGTTTGACACTCAAAAATCGCTTTAACAACATCTTCTTCATTAAAGTTCCATAAATCTTCTATAGATCCACCACCACGGCCTACTATAATAGTATCAACGCCAAGTGAATCAGCATACTTAATATTTTTTATAATATCCTCTTTGGCTTGTGTACCTTGTACTAAAGTACTTATTTGGATTTTATCGGCCAAAGGATATCTACTATTTATTGTAGATTGAATATCTCTAATTGCGGCACCAGTACTAGCAGTTAAGATTGCAATTTTCTTAGGGAATCGAGAAATAGGCTTTTTATGTTCATTATTAAAAAAGCCTTCTTTTTTTAATTTTTGTTTTAATTGTTCTAACTTTTGATACAAGTTCCCTATACCATCTAATTCCATTTTATTCACATAAATTTGATAATTTCCACGTCGTTCATATACTGAAACACGTGCTTCTAAAAGAACTTCATCACCTTCTTTTGGCTCAAAAGTAAGCTGACTCGCATTACCTTTAAACATCATTGCACTTATCACACTATCCTTATCTTTAACGTTGAAATAAAGGTGTCCACTTGAATGTTTTTTAAAGTTAGATAGTTCACCTTTTAGTAAGATAGATTGCAAGTGTGGGTCCTGATCAAATTTATATTTAATATATTTCGTTAAAGTTGTAACGCTTAAGTATTCAGACATTGTCATCACTCAAATTAATTATTTTATGTTACTCAACACACCATTTATAAATTTATAATGCTCATCGTCGCTAAATTGTTTTGCTAATTCTACAGCTTCATTAATGATTACTTTTGGTGGTGTATCACTATGCAATAATTCAAATGTAGCCATTCGTAATATTATTCGGTCTGTTTTTAATAAACGTTGAAGTGACCAATCTTTAAGATGTGGCTTAATAGTATCATCTAGAACTGGCTCATGATCTTTAACACCTGTTACTAACCAGTGTATAAAATCAAAGTCTAATTCAGGCTCATCATCTTTTATGAAATTAATGGCTTCATTTATTGTTAATTCTGTGTCTTTCATTTCTAACTGAAACAAAGTTTGAAATGCTTGCATTCTTGATTCTTTACGACTCATAAATAACTCCTTATTAAATGTAATCTATATATTATTCGACAGTAATATGCATGATGTGAACGTTAATTTCTTTTGGCTCAATAGCAGTCATCGTTTTAATTGAGTTAAAAATAGATGTTTGAATTTTGCTTGCAAATTTTGAAATATTTATACCATGCTTAATAGAGCAATATACATCAATTTGAATGCCATCTTCTTTAACATCAATTTTTAAATTTCTATTGAGGTTTTTACGACTTATTTTTTCAATGTTACTATTTTTCAATTCTGAAAAATGTCCAGTTACCCCTTCTACCTCAGAAACAGCTATACTTGCAACTACAGAAATAACTTCAGGTGCAATTTCAATTTTACCTAAGTTTGAATTTGAATAATCTGCTACTTTAACCATTTGGTTTAACCTCCTACTCCTCGTCATCCATAATATTATATTGTTCTAAGAAGTTAGTATTAAAAGATCCACTTCTAAATATATCATTATTCATAAGTTTTAAATGGAAAGGAATTGTTGTATCGATTCCTAAAATTAAATACTCACTTAATGCTCTAATACCAGTCATAATTGCTTCATCACGCGTTGGTTCATGAACAATGAGTTTAGCTACCATAGAATCATAATATGGAGGAATTGTATAATTTGTATAACAAGCTGATTCGATTCTCACACCATATCCGCCTGGAGCTAGGTATTGTGTGATTTTACCAGGAGATGGCATGAAGTTCTTATATGGATTTTCAGCATTTATACGATATTCTATTGCATGACCATTGATGGTAATATCTTCTTGAGTGTATGGCAGTGCTTCACCCATCGCAACTTTTAGTTGTAATTTTACTAAATCAATGCCAGTAACCATTTCAGTGACAGGATGTTCAACTTGAATACGTGTATTCATTTCCATAAAATAAAATTGATTATCATTTAAATCATATATAAATTCAATAGTACCTGCATTTTCATAATTAACTGCTTTTGCGGCTCTTATAGCTGCATTACCCATCTCTTCACGTTGCTCATCAGATAAAATAGGCGATGGAGATTCTTCGACTAACTTTTGCATGCGTCTTTGAATCGTACAATCTCTCTCTCCGAGATGAATGACATTTCCATGTTGATCTCCAATAATTTGAATTTCAATGTGACGGAAGTTCTCAATAAATTTTTCAAGGTAAAGACCGCCATTACCAAAAGCAGTTTCTGCTTCTTGTTGAGTCATACGATAGCCATTCTCAAGCTCTTTCTCTGTTCTAGCCACTCGTATACCTTTTCCACCACCACCTGCAGTAGCTTTAATAATTACTGGATATCCAATTTCTTTAGCAATTTGTTTTGCATCTGAAATGGTTGTAACTAGCCCATCACTACCTGGAACAACTGGGACATTAGCTGCAATCATTTCTGCTTTTGCAACGTCTTTGATGCCCATTTTTTGGATAGACTCATAGCTAGGACCGATAAATTTCAATTGGCATGCTTCACACAACTCTGCAAAGTCACCATTCTCAGCTAAAAAGCCATATCCTGGGTGAATACCATCACAACCGGTTGAAGTCGCAATTGATAATATATTTGGAATGTTCAAATAAGAATCTTTAGACTGAGTTGGACCAACGCAATATGCTTCATCAGCAATTTGAGTATGTAACGCGTCTTTGTCACCCTCAGAATAAATGGCAACAGTTTGTATGCCTAAATCATGACAAGCTCTAATGATTCTAACCGCAATTTCTCCACGATTAGCGATTAAGATTTTTTTCATTATTTCACCTTAAATAACGGTTGGCCATACTCTACCATTTGTCCGTCCTCTACTAATATTTCAACTATTTCTCCAGTAACCTCAGCTTGTATTTCGTTAAATAATTTCATTGCTTCTAAGATGCACACTGTAGATTCATTGGTAACTTTATCTCCGACTTGAACAAATGCATCTTCTTCTGGCGATGGCGATTTATAAAATGTACCCACCATAGGGGCATTGATTGTTTGGTATGATGAATCATCTGTATCGATTTGATCATTATTTTGTGGAACAGGTGATTCTGTTGCACTTTGATTTGGTGTTGCCATCGTTGATGCTGCTGGTGCTAATGGTGTTTGTTGTGTATATTGCGGTGTAATTATTTCTGTCTCTTTCTGTTTTTTTAGGTTGACTACACTACCTTTGTTATCTTCAATATTAATTTCAGTTAAACTTGATTGATTAAGAATTTCGATTAATTCTTTTATTTCTTTAAAATTCATAAGTTACTGACTCCTTGAATTAGTTTTCATCTACCAATATATTTTACTTGACTGAACTTGCCAATTCAAGCATGTGTCATTTTAGGGAATTACATCTTACTATTTAATACTTACTATTATTGATAAATGGACTTTTGTAATTTATATAAAATAACGATTTAGATATTAAAAAAAGTCTTTCCAATTAGTAATTTAGAAAGACTTTAGCTAGTGTTAACTAAGCTCTTGAGATATAGCTTCCGTCGCTAGTGTTAATAACTAATACATCACCTTCATTAACGAATAAAGGTACATTTAGAGTATAACCTGTTTCAACTGTAGCTGATTTAGTTGCTCCAGTGGCAGTATCACCTTTGATACCTGGCTCAGTTTCAGTAACTTCTAATTCAACAGTTTTAGGTAGTTCAACTCCGATTGTTTCACCTTCATATGATTGGATCTGAACTTCCATGTTAGCTTTTAAATATTTTAATTCATCTTTTAAATAATCAGCTGATAATTCAGTTTGATCAAACGTCTCATTATCCATGAATACATGATTATCTCCATCAGCATATAAATATTGCATACGACGATTTTCAATCATCGCTTGTTCAACTTTTTCCCCAGCTCTAAATGTCTTTTCTTGAATTGCACCTGTTCTTAAATTACGTAATTTAGAACGTACAAATGCAGAACCTTTACCTGGTTTTACATGTTGGAAATCGATAACTTTCCAAATGCCATTATCTACTGAAATTGTTAAACCTGTTTTAAAATCATTAACCGAAATCATTCAGTTTCCTCCTCAAATATGCGCTTTCTATAAAATAATAAGGTCTTTTGTACATTTAGTAAAGACTTCACAACCATTTTCAGTTATTAAAATGTCATCTTCTATGCGTACACCACCAAGACCATCAACATAAATACCTGGTTCAATAGTAACACAATTATTTACTTCTACTATACCGTTTGCATTTTTAGATAATAGTGGTCCCTCATGTATGTCTAAACCAATACCATGTCCAAGAGAGTGGCCAAATGCTTCTCCATAACCGTGAGATTCAATATAGTCTCTTGATAACGCGTCAGCCTCAGCTACAGTCATTCCAGCTTTGATTTCGTTTATTGCTTTAATTTGGGAATTGAGAACGATGTTATAAATATCTTTCATCTTGGGGTCAGGTTCCCCAATAGCAAATGTTCTTGTTATATCAGAGCAATATCCTCTGTAGTATGCCCCAAAATCAAGCGTAATCATATCGCCTTGCTCTATGACTTTATCGCTTGCTACACCATGAGGTAAAGCGCCTCTATTGCCAGATGCTACAATCGTGTCAAATGAAGGGCCATCTGCTCCTAATTCTAACATTTTAGCTTCTAATTTAGCTTTTAATTCTCTTTCAGTCATTCCAACCTTTGCAATATCTAATACATAGTTATATGTATCATCAACTATTTTAGCAGCGTATTTGATCTTTTCTATCTCTTCGGGTGTCTTTATTTCCCTGATTTTTTCAATCTCATTGCCAATAGAGATTAATTTAGCTTTCGATTGATCTAATGTTTGGTATGTATCGTAACTCACTAAGTGTCCTTCAAAACCAACATGATTAAATTGTTCATTATTAATAATTTCTACAATCGCTTCAATTAAACCACCACTGCGTTTGATGATGTTAAATTCAGTTGCCTGATTAGTTGCTTGTTCAATATATCGAAAATCAGTAATTAATTGATAGTTATTTTTTGAAATTATTAATGCACCACTTGTACCAGTGAAATCTGATAAATATCTACGATTATAATCTGATAAAATAACTAAAGCATCTAATTGTTGAACCTCTAGTAAGTCTTTAACTTTTGCTAATTTATTCATACAAATCACTCCTAGTATAACGTTTGTACATTTGCTCTATTTACATTAAAATAATAGCATAATTATTTTAGAAATAAAGAGATTTTGGTTTAGGGAGATTTTAATGAAAAAATTAATCGTTATAATTGGAGCTTCATGTTTATTGGTTGGTTGTGGCTCTCAAAATTTAGGACCATTGGAAGATAAGACAACCAAATTAAGAGATCAAAACCATAACTTGAAGTTAGATATTCAACAGCTAAATCAAGATATAAGTAATCAAAAAGCACAGGTTGAGGCTCTTAATAAAGATAAAAAAAATGTTTCCAAAACAGTTGATAATAATAAAGAAGCCAAATTTTTAGATGCTTCGTCTAAATATTATCAAGATATTACTAAAATTATTAGTAATTATAATCAGTTGGATTTGTCTAAAAATAAGAAAGAAGACAAAAAGCAAAATCTTGAAAAATTAAATACTATTGCTAATGGTATTGATGATGCTTATGGTAAATATAAGGGTGCCGTAACTAAAAAAGATTTATCTAGTGCAAATAAAAATGAAGATAAAAATATTAGACAAATTAACAAAGAGTTACAATCAGCATTTAAAGATATTAAAAGCGGATATGAAAATAATAATACGAATAAATTGAATAAAGGTAAGACTAAACTATCTCAAGTGAACATGTCTAACAATTCATAATAGGAGTTTTTGATTTGAAAAATATATTATTTTATTTAGTAATTTTAATCGCTGCGATTGGCTTGATTTTGAATTTAAATGTATTCATGATGTCTTTTGCTAAAACGATTTTCACCTTTTTAATCATTGCGTTAATTATTTATTTAATATACTATTTCTTTTTCTTAACTGAAGATCAACGTAAATATAGGAGAGCAGCAAGAAAATATAAAAAGAGAAATAGAAAATAAAAATAATCATAGGATGACCAATTATTAGCCATCCTATGATTTTTTATTTTTTATATAACCATTCATCAGAACGATATTTTTCTTCTAATTCTTTTACTTCTTTTATTTGATCATCTGATAAAGTAAGTGGTTTAAATTCTATGTTTAACCCCTTTTTAAATCCTTCTTCAAATGCTTTTTCCATCTCTTCAATTGATATATGTCTATCAGCAATATCATTAATCGCTACAGCTTTATCAACAAACGCTTTTTTCATCTTATCTTTTAGACGATCATTTTTGAAAATGAACATATCGAACAGCTCATCAACGTTAACATCTTGTAATAAGGAACCATGTTGTAGTATAACGCCTTTTTGTCTAGTTTGAGCGCTTCCTGCAATTTTTCTGCCTTCAACAACTAATTCATACCAACTAGGTGCATCAAAACAAACAGCACTTCGAGGTTGTTTTAATTTTTCTCGTTCTTCTTTGGAACGTGGAATCGCAAAATATGCTTCAAAACCTAACAATTTAAATCCTTCAAGTAATCCTTCAGAAATGACACGATATGCTTCAGTTACGGTAGAAGGCATATTAGGATGTTCTTCCGAAACAATAACACTATATGTTAATTCTTTATCATGAAGAACCCCTCTACCACCAGTTTGTCTTCTTACTAATCCAAATCCTTTTTCTTTAACTTTATCAATGTCAATTTCTTTCTTTAATCTTTGAAAATACCCTACAGATAACGTTGCAGGATTCCAAGTGTAAAATCTGACAACAGGGTCAATTTCCCCTCTTGATACGAAGTTTAAGAGTGCTTCATCCATTGCCATATTATAATATGGATCATGGCTTCCTGTATTTATAAAATTCCATGTCTCTGTCATAAAATAATCTCCAATCACAACATATAATTATCTATAGAAAAATATTAAATTTTACATATAAATCTTTGATAAAAATAGCTAATAAAAAATTTTGATAAATTTAGCTAACAGCCTTATAATTATAATATCGGTTAATTAGGGAGGATGCAATATGAATGTATCTTTGATTATAGCTTTAGCTATTATAGTCATAATTATTTTATATATGCTTGGAAATTGGTTTATGAATAAACGAGCAGTCACTGAACTTGAGCAGAATGAATTTCACAAAGGTTTAAGAAAAGCCCAAGTGATTGATGTTCGTGAGAAAGTAGACTATGATTACGGACATATTAACGGCGCTCGTAATATTCCAATATCAATGTTTAGTCAAAGATATCAAGGTTTACGTAAAGATCAACCTATTTATCTTTGTGATGCAAACGGTGTTGCAGGGTATCGTGCAGCACGTATCCTTAAAAAAAATGGCTATAAAGATATTTATATGTTAAAAGGTGGATACAAAAAATGGACAGGTAAGATTAAAACTAAAAAATAATCTCTTGTCTGCTTACTAACTCTTAAAGATGTTCTTTAAGAGTTTTTTAATTATTTATGTGAAAATCATTTAGAAACGTTATCTAAATATAGAATAAACATAAAATATTTCACATAAAATTAAAATAAGGAAGACCCTATAATCAATTAAATTGGTTACAGGGTCAAAGTTTTGAATATTATTCTTTTTCTTCATGTAGATTATCAAATTTTAAAACAGGCTTACGCGCAGCTGTAGTTTCATCTAATCTATCAATTATTGTATTATGTGGTGCTTCTAATACTTTATCTGGATCATTTTTAGCTTCTTCAGCAATTTGAATCATAGCATCAATAAAGTAATCTAACGTTTCTTTAGATTCTGTTTCAGTTGGTTCAATCATCATACCTTCCTCAACGTTAAGTGGGAAGTAGATTGTTGGTGGATGAACACCAAAGTCTAATAAACGTTTTGCCATGTCTAATGTACGGACACCATGTTCTTTTTGTTTAGAACCACTTAATACGAATTCATGTTTACAATATTGTTCATATGGTATTTCATAGTGGTCTTTTAAGCTAGCTTTAATATAGTTAGCATTAAGAACTGCTGCTTCAGAAACCTCTCTTAAACCTTCAGCACCCATAGTTCTGATATATGTGTACGCTCTTAAGTAAATACCAAAGTTACCGTAGAATGGTTTTACACGTCCAATTGAGTTTTTAATATCATTATCGTATTTAAAAGTATCTCCATCTTTGATTACCATTGGCTTTGGTAAATAACTAGCTAATTCTTTTTTTACACCAACTGGACCTGAACCTGGACCACCGCCACCGTGAGGACCAGTGAAAGTTTTGTGTAAGTTTAAATGTACCGCATCAAATCCCATATCTCCAGGACGTACTTTATCCATAATGGCATTTAAGTTTGCACCGTCATAGTATAATAATCCGCCTGCTTCATGTACAATTTCACGGATTTCCATGATGTTTTTCTCGAAAATACCTAAAGTGTTAGGATTAGTTAACATTATTGCAGCAGTATTTTCATTAACAACGCGTTTTAAGTCTTCGATATCAACTTCACCACGTTCATTTGATTTAACTGTAACAGCTTTAAAACCAGCAAACGACGCAGATGCAGGGTTTGTACCATGAGCTGAGTCAGGAACAATAACTTCATCACGATGACCTTCACCATTATCTAAATGATACGCTTTGAAAATCATTAAAGCAGTCCACTCACCATGAGCACCTGCAGCTGGTTGTAATGTAACTTCATCCATACCAGTAATTTCTTTAAGTTCTTCTTGTAAACTATACACAATTTCTAAAGAACCTTGAACTTGCTCTTCTTCTTGTAAAGGATGTGACTCTGCAAATCCAGGTATGCGAGCAACTTTTTCATTGATTTTAGGATTATATTTCATAGTACATGATCCAAGTGGATAAAAACCTGAATCTACACCAAAGTTTTTATTTGATAATTCAGTATAATGACGAACTAAATCTAATTCTGCAACTTCAGGAAACTCTGCTTTATTTTTACGAATAAATTTATCATCAAGAATACTTTCAACTGAATCTGTTTTTATATCGCTTTGAGGTAATGAGTATGCATATCTACTTTCTCTAGATCTTTCAAAAATTAATGGACTTGATTTACTTACTACCATTTAGCTCACCAGCTTTCTTAACAAATGTATCAATTTCATCTTTAGTTCTTAATTCAGTAACAGCAATTAACATATGATTTTCAAAATCTGCTGAGGCTTCACCTAAATCAAAGCCTCCAATGAAACCATGTTCTGCTAATTTTTTATTTATATCTTTGATTGGTTGATCGAATTTGACAACAAATTCATTGAATGAAGTACCATCAAGCACTTCAAAACCATTGTCTTTAAATTGATTTTTAGCATAATTTGCGTGTTCTAAGTTTTGAACTGCAATGTCGTAAATACCTTGTTTACCAAGAGCTGACATAGCAATTGATGATGCAAGTGCGTTTAATGCTTGGTTTGAACAGATATTAGAAGTGGCTTTATCACGACGAATATGTTGTTCACGGGCTTGTAAAGTTAGAACGAATCCACGGTTACCTTCATCATCTTGTGTTTGTCCCACTAATCTACCAGGCACTTTACGCATTAATTTTTTTGTAGTTGCGAAATAACCACAGTGTGGTCCACCAAATTGTGTTGGTATACCAAATGGTTGTGTGTCTCCTACTACAATATCAGCACCAAATGAACCTGGAGGTGTCAATAGGCCTAAAGCTAGTGGATTAGCATAAACGATAAATAATGCTTTTTTGCCTTCAATAAATGATTGAATTTTTTCTAAGTCTTCCACTGAACCATAGAAGTTTGGATATTGAACTGCTACTGCAGCAGTTTCATCGTCTACAGCCTGTTCTAATTTTTCTAAGTCTGTAATTGTTCCATCTAAATCAACTTCAACAATTTCAAACTCTTCTCTAACTTTAACGTAAGTTTTTAACACTTGAAGTGCTTGATAATGAAGACCTTTAGATACTACAATTTTATTTTTCTTAGTATGATTAAATGCTAAGATACAAGCTTCAGCAAAACTAGTGATACCATCATACATAGATGAGTTAGCTACATCCATATCTGTTAATTCACAAATTAATGTTTGGAATTCAAAAATCGCTTGTAATTCACCTTGTGAAATTTCTGGTTGATATGGTGTATATGCTGTATAGAATTCAGAACGTGAAATCATTGCATCTACAACAGCTGGAGCATAATGGTCATAAACGCCAGCACCTAGGAAAGACGCATGAGTTTCTTTAGTTACGTTTTTATTAGCAACTGTATTAAGTCTTCTTAATAAAGAAGTTTCAGCTTCACCACTAGCAATATTTAAATCTCTATTTAGTAAAATATCTTTTGGCACATCTCCGAACAATTCATTAATTGAACTTGCGCCAATTTTATCAAGCATTTCTTTTTTATCTTTTTCAGTTAATGGTATATAACGATGACTCACAATACACACCCCTTAATTATTTTTCAATTTGGTTTTTCTTAACAATTTTAGCTTTAAGCTGTCTTTTACGTACTTGAACTAATAATTCTCGTCCCATTTCAAATTCATCTCGCTTAATAATTGCCATAGCGATTGATTTACCTGAAGATGGTGCTTGTGTTCCTGAAGTAACTTCCCCAATTTCGTTACCATCAAGGTCTAAAACAGGATAACCAGTTCTTGCAATACCTTTATCAAGCAACTCTAAGCCAACAGTTCTACGTTCTGAACCATTTTCTTTTTGGTCTTTTAACACTGATTTACCGATGAAGTCTTCTTCAATCAGTGGTTTAGCAGCAAAAGCAATTCCGCCTTCATATGGTGTGATAGATTCTGTTAAATCTTGACCATGTAATGGAAGGCCAGCTTCTAATCTTAATGTATCACGTGCACCGAGACCGCATGGAACTACATTATATTCAATGAAGCCGTTCCAAATGTCTACTGTGTCTTTTGCTTCACAATAGATTTCAAATCCGTCTTCACCTGTATAACCAGATTGAGATAAGATAACATTTTTTCCAAATAGAGTAACGTTTTGTTGGAAATCAAATGGTTTCATTTCACTTACATTTATATCAACTAACCCGCTTACCAAATCTCTTGCTTTAGGACCTTGAACAGCTAACTGACCGAATTGATCAGATACATTTGATACTTCAACATCAAATTTAGGTGCATGTTTTTGTACCCAAGCAAAATCTTTATCTGTATTTGCAGCGTTAACAATTAATAGATAATCATTGTCGCCGATTTTGTATGTTACTAAGTCATCAATAATACCGCCTTCTTCGTTACATAAAGCAGTATATTGAGCTTTAGTATCAGTAAGGTTGTTAGTATCGTTTGAAAGTAAGTATTGGACAAATTTACTTGCATCATTGCCTTTTATAGAGATTTCTCCCATATGGCTTACATCGAACATACCTACTTCATATCTAACTGCATTATGTTCTTCTTTGATACTTGTAAATTGAACAGGCATTGCCCATCCACCGAATTCTACTATTTTTGCACCACTGTCAACATAATTTTGATACAATGGTGTTTTTTTTAATTCGCTTGTCATTAGAAAACCCCCTATAATTTTTATAAAAAACAGAGTAGCAAATAGCTACCCTGTTTATACACTTAATCCAGGAATGCGTAGCAGTATTATCCTTTTGCCTGAGAGTTTAGTAGTTAACTTGCACCTTCGGCGATAAAAATTATTATACTTAAATTTAAGTATAATAATTTTTATTCTCTCTAATACTGATCAACCGCAAGTAAGATAATTTATAATCTCATTATAAATTTCTCTGATTGTTTTATCACTATTCACTTTCATGAATGCGATTTCATTATATCTTGAAATCCTTGATAAATACAAGTTATTTAACTGTTTTTTGGATTTATCAATTGCATTTGGTCTATGATTATCGTTTATTACTCTCTTGAAGATAACATCTATGTCACAATCTAGCCAAAAAATGTATTTATACTGTCTCAAATGATTTAGTGATTCATTATATTCGATAACACCACCACCTGTTGCAATAACATCGTATTTTTTTGTACATTCAATTAAGTAGTTATATTCAATTTTCCTAAAACCGATTTCTCCAAGTTCCTCAAAGATATCTGGTATTGTTTTATTTTCTTTTATTTCTATATATGCATCTAAATCTATGAAACTTAATCGATTTTCTAATGATAAGTATTCTCCAATAGTACTTTTACCTGTGCCCATAAAGCCGATAAGAATTATTGGTGATTTTTTTTTATTCAATAGCATCACCCTTTTTAAAATAGTTGATTTATCTTCAAATCATAATAACTACTAATGTTATGAATTGTCTTCAATTTTAAACTATATTGAGTTGTATAAAAAGAGATGATTGATAAATATATGATAAATATGAGCATAGTATAGATGCTTATGAAACCTTTATAGTTATAAATAAAGTGTTTTGTCATAGAAATTCTCCCTACTTCCAATTCTTAAAAACACTTCTATAATTCCTTTATGATTAGAAATGAACTTCGCATTTAAAACATTATTTAGTAGTGTAATATTCCCTCTATTATTACTTACAAAAATAATTTTTTGATTTTGATATTTAATGAAACTATTTTGATTCTGTTGTTTAAGTAAAATTGAATGTTCATCAATTAATTTTAAAGAAATTGCTTTAGAATTGGTCATTTTATTAAGGTCCAATTGAAAAAATGAATATTCTAATTGGTCAAATTCATAGGCCGCACTTAAGTAAGTATCAGTCAAACGAAATAGATGGGGTATTATAGTTAAAATGATTATAGTAATTAATAAGGATATTAGCATTTCTATAAAAGTAAATCCTTTAGTTACTAAGCTGAACACAGACCTTATTCTTAGATAAACTATTATTATTGCATATCGTATTTTTATAAATTTTAATTTCATATTTTCCTATAGTAATCCCCTTCTTTAATTCTTTAATACTATAATGTTTTTGGCTTGTGATAATAGCACTTTTCATATCTAAAATTTCGTATTGATTACGTAAATTGAAATTTAATTGTTGTAATAGAGGTAAGAATATTAAAGTAATAAAAGTTAGAATCAAAAAACCTAATAAACTATCAATTAATAAACTTCCCCTAATTTGATAATTTAACAAATCTTATCCTTCCTTTATCAATGTTAAAAATTACTCTGTAAATATTCTCTTTAGCTTTCAAAATGATTGAACCAAAATGATTAATTTTACCTTCATTATTGAATGTTATGGTGTGTACTTTTGCAACTGAAATAATTTTAGTGCCAAATAATCCTAATTTGTATTTATTTCCATTTTGTTCAATAATATTCATTGCTGTTGCTTGTTTGCTAAATACAATTGTAATTGATTGGTTCTCAGCAATTGCTTTTGATTTGATAAACTCTAATTGGGTGATGATATTTTTTACTTTTAATTCATTTTCGATTAAATCTAATTTAGTTTTAGTATAAATGCTTGGGGAAATCATAATAATTATTATTAAAATTAATAAGGTAAGCAATGTTTCAAGAAGAGTAAACGCAGTAAATTGACTAGTTCGCAATAGCCTCACCATTAGATATTGTAATAGTTTCTCCCGATCTGCATTGTTTTTGTCCTTCTTTTATAAGGCCATCATTGATAAGATCATTTATATTAGAAGGTGTACGATTATGTTTTAAAGTATATGCTTCTATTTGACTATTTATCATTTTGACTTGAGCTTCACAACCTGTGGACTGGATATGTGCTGTTTGTTTTGCAATGTTTGGAATAATTAATATTAGTAATACACTGATAATTAGTAATACTAATAACATTTCTATTAGAGTAAAAGCTTTTAACTTTTTTAAATTTTCAAAGTGATTTTTCATATTAAACTCCTTATCATTTAATATTTTGCATTAACTGAAACATTGGTAACATAATTACTAAATACAAACTAACAATGAACAAGCCTAGAAACAGAAAAACAATTGGTTGAATGATTTTTGTATGAAGAAGTGATTTTTCTTTAAATCTATTAATTAAAATACTTGAGTAAATTTTAAGTTCTATATCTAATTTAGCACTTTTTTCTCCCTGCTTTATAAATTTAATTAAGTCTTTTTGAAAACACGGCATCATAGCTAAACTATTTGCTAAAGTTTCACCACTATTAGTTTTATCCATTAAAAACTCCCCTAGAAATCTTAAATATTCATTATCATTTTGTTTAATATATGTTGTAACAATGTCCTGTAAACTTACGCCATTTTTATAAAATAGACTTAAATCATTAGATATTTGATAAGTTTTAAAAATTTTATAATAGCTATTAAACAAAGGTATTGATGATAAAATAATTATTTTTTTAGAAGTTTCTATTCGTAATAATACTATGGTTAAAATTACAAAAATTAAAATTAAAATAGTAATGAAAAAGATAATAAAAGTAGGAAAAGAAGTAATCATTGAGGTTAGAAATTTCTGATAAAATGATAAATTTACATCCAAAGAAATGTATAGTTGTTCAAATTGCGGAATGACAGTATAGTTTAATACTACTATCATACACATAAAAATACAGCATAATAAGAGTGGATATTGAACAGCTTTAATTACTTGCTGTTTTGCAGATAAATTTGTCTTTAAATATTTGATGGACTCCTCTAAAGCGTCTTCTAAATTTCCATATTTTTGTGAAAAAATAGATTTGAGTTGTAATTGAATTTGGATAACCTATCAAATTTAATACTTCATAACATGTTTCACCTGATTTAATAGATGCTATGATTTTATTTTTTAATTCTTTATCTCTGTATTTGAAATATAGGTTGATGAACTCAAAACTCTCTAAAAGTGTGAAGCCACTTTTTAATAAGTTTGACAGTGTTTCAAGTAAGTGAATCATTTGTGCACTCGTTAAATTCTTAGATGACAATTTAAAAATATTTACTTGCAGTATCTTCACAAATTGTTCCTTCTTTAGATAATAAATTTAATTGCTGTTCTAAATTATTAAAATTATGTGGCATTGTTTGTTCATGCTCGAAGAAATATTGTATCTGCTTTTTATCTATTGTTTCACAAATTAAGCGACGCTCATTCTGAGTAGTCGTTATTAATCTTTGATTAGAAATGATATTGATAGATTGAGTTAATTCTTGAATTGAAATTCCCATCTCAAGTAATCGAAGTAATGCACCTCTACAATTAGTAGAATGCATGGTTGATAATACAAGGTGTCCACTCAAACTAGCTTGAATAACACATTTAGCAACTTCTGCGTCTCTTATTTCACCTATTAAAATAATATCAGGATCACATCTTAATATAGCTTTAAATGAACTTATGTAGTCTATACCTGCCTTTTTATTTATTGATATTTGGGTAATGCCTTTTAGTAATTGCTCAACTGGGTTTTCGATAGTGATAACATTAAGATTTAATTCTTTATATGCATGTAGAACCATTTGATACATCAGAGTACTTTTTCCGGATCCTGTGGGTCCAGTTAATAGAATTAATCCCTGTTTTTTATTTACTAGGTGTTTAAAATCGTTAAATTCTTTATATTCTTTTTTTGCTTGAAAATATTGAGGAATTATCCTAATTACACAACTTTCTACACCTAAGGACAAAGGTAATGTTGAAATCCGTAAATAAAAAGTAGATTTAGATTGATAAGTATAACGACCACTTTGAGCGGATTGTTGAGATGAAACATCCAAACCTGATTTGAACTTCATAAATACTAATAATTTTTGATATACATCTAAGTTGAATATTTCATAAAGTTCAAGATAATCATTAATTCTAAATTTAATATGAACTTCATCAACTGAAGGGATAAAATGTATGTCGCTCGCATTTTTTGAAATAGCTTTATTAACTATCTCTCTGAATAATAGTTTCAAAAAAACACCTCCTACATATATAAACGTAAGAGGTGAAGAAATTACTTTATTTTATTGGCCATCTAAAAATGGATTTAATTGCTCGTCATCGACTGTTGTATATGGACCATGGCCAGGGAATAATGGTAAATCGCCTTCTAATTCAAATAATTTATCTTTAATAGAATCAACCAGTGTTTCATAATCACCGCGATATAAGTCAGTACGACCTATACCATTGTTAAATAACGTGTCACCGACTACTGCGAAATCCTCAAATACATACGTCAAACTTCCAGGAGAATGACCAGGAGTATGCAGTACATTGAATTTAAATCCTTCAATATTGGACTCACCTTCATCTAATTGGTTTGGTTTGACGTTACTAGTAATTAAAGGCATACCATATTGCTTAAACTTAGCAGAACCATTTTTATCAGAATCCTTTAGAAAACTAAACTCCTCTTTATTCATGTATAAAGGTACTTCATATTTATTAACGACATCGTCTAATGCACCAATATGATCAAAGTGCGCATGTGTTAATAAAATTGCTTTTAATGGTTTGTTAATTTGATTTAATTTTTTAAAAATCTTATCTGGTTCACCAGCAGGATCGATTAATATAACACTTTCTTCATTCTCAATAAAATATGCATTAGTATCTACCAATCCTAAAGTTAAGCTTGAGATTTTCATATTATTCTCCTTGATTATCGATATGTTTTTGAACTGATTTTAGTTTATCATTCATTTTACGAGATTTATCGCGTCTATCATCTATACGTAAGTTTGTACAAACTCTATCAATACCTTTATTAAATGGCAATTCATGGATTGCTTGTACTACTTCGAATAAGTCTTTTAAATCCCCTTCGATTAGAGTATTCATTGGGGTTAATTGATAATCAATTTTTCCTTCTTGTTTAAAACTTTCTAATTTCATTTGTATCTCTGCAATATATTTACTAACACTTGGTCCTTCAGTTCCAACTGGAATAATAACTACATCAACAATAGCCATTATTTAACACCACCCTTTTCTAATATATATGTTTTAATTAGCCCTGCTGCACCAGTTATTCCTGCATCATTTCCTAGTTGAGCTTGAACAATTTCAGTATCTTTTTGAGCGGGAGTGAATGTTAAGTTGTGGTACTCAGTTTTAATATTTTCGATTAAAATCAAACCAGCTGTTGACATACCTCCACCTAAAACGATGTATTTGGGGTTGCTTGTTGCGCTAATAATACTACATAAATAAGCGATGTGGTTTGCCACTTTTTCAGTAATAAAGATACAGAATTGATCACCGGCTTTAGCGGCATCAAATACGGCTTTAGCTGTAACTTTATTGTCTTTTATTAACGGTAATATTGATGATTTAAACGTTAATTTTGGATAATAAAAATTAACCAAATTAACGACACCAGTAGCAGAAGCAACAGTTTCTATACAACCTGATTTACCACAATTACAATTAAAGCGTTGATCAAAATCTGTTCTGATGTGACCTATTTCTGCACCTGATCCATTATGACCATGGACAAGTTCACCATTAGAGATAATACCTCCGCCTAAACCGGTACCTAATGTTATAGCAACTACATCGTCAGCACCTTGGCCTGCACCTTTATGTTTTTCTCCTAATGCCGCTACATTAGCATCATTATCAACATAAACAGGACAGTTAATAAATTCACTAAATATTTGTCGAACATTTACACTACCTGGCCAATGCAAATTAACTGCCCCATTAACAATGCCAGTTTCAAAATCAACAGGCCCTGGTACACCAATTCCAACACCAATGACATCATCAATTTTTAATTGGTGAGTTGAAAGTGTTTCGTTAAATGAATCATAGATATTCTTTAATAATGTTTTGCCCGTGTGGTCAGACGTATCTGTTTTAATAGACCATTTGTGTAGTTGTTCGAGTTCCCCATTGAATATTCCAAGTTTACAAGTTGTTCCACCAATATCTGCTGCTAAAATAATATCTTTCATTTATGCTCATTCCTTCTTTGTTTAATTAATAAAATACATTTTAGGTATTCATCTTTAGATAGTAGTTCGTAATGATATAATGATTTTATTTCTTGTAGCATCATTTCATACATATCGTTTGGATTTTTAAAATAGATAATAAATCCATAATGCTTTAAAAGCTGTAATACATCATAGAAATTTTTAATTTCTCGATTCATTTGATTGATCCAACTCTTTTTTTAAATTTTTATAATCATTATTGTCAGAATTAATAGTTAAAGCTTTTTTTACATATTTGAGTGCTTTTTCATTATCATCAAGTGCTCTATTAGCAATTGCAAGTTCATAGTTCAAAAGACCAGAATTTGGATGGTTTTTTAAACCGCGTTCCCAATCCGCCATGCCCTCTGCTCTAGAACTTGTAGCTGCTGTTATAAGCCCCTTTAAATAATACGTTCGATCGTCATCATAACCTTTGTCAATTGTATGGTTTACAATTGAACTTGCCTCTTTATAATTATAGTCTAATATAGCATCCTCAATTAATTTATCATAAATATTTTCTTCTTTAATAGTAAAAATTCTTACCTGTAATGCAACAAACAAAACAAGCAATATAATTAAGAAAATCCAAAATAAATTACGGTTGTGTGTGAAATAATAACCAATTAAAGTGATTAAAACACCACCAATAAATCCTCCTAGATGAGCCATAATATTAATATTAGACATAAATAATGATAAAGCAATTAGCACTAATAATGCGATTAACATTTGACCAATTGTTTTTCTAGAATAGGTCTTACTTACAAACATCATTGCAAAAATTGAGCCTATTAGCCCGAAAATAGCTCCGCTAGCACCTACAGATACAGTATGAAGATTAAATGATAGTGAAATAAAATTTCCGAGTAAACCAGAAATTACATAAATCCCTAGCATTCTTAATGGGCCGACTATAGATTCGACTATCTTACCGAAAATAAATAATGATAGCATATTTATTAAAATGTGCTCAAAATTAAAGTGTAGAAACATGGATGTTATTAGACGATACCATTCACCATGAACGACGTTAAAGTGTACTAATCCACCTAAATCTAACAATTTAACATCGGAAAAATGATTTAGATAAAGAATCATTATTAGCCATATCAAAACGTTAATTATGATTAACCCATATGTCATAGGTGTAAAACGCAAAATATGTTTATCAATTGGGTTTTGTGACAATACACGTCGTTTATAGTAATTTGATAGTTTGTTATCTTGTCTAAACATTAATTTAGTTAATATATTATTATGAATCAATTTATGTAAATCATTGTTATTTGAAATACTCATGCTTTCTATTTTAATGGGACTAGAGTCAGCGGATTTGATATTATCAAATATTTGATCTGTGAAATAATAATATTTAACGCTTTTTAATTTAAAATTGAGGTCATCCTCATATTGTTGATAATTATCCAACATTTTAGCTTTATCAAACTGAATTTCTTGGTTAGAAGCGATATCTTTCCTAAATATCACTAGCTTGTTTTTCTTTTTATGTATAAGCCAAATTTCAGTATCATTTTTATCAATATTTACAATGTGATAATTGTAATATTTTATAAAATAATAGATAGACTTCCAGAAGTATTTTTCTGTATCCATTAATTCCTCCAAAATTTAAGTATTGAAAATTATTAATTTTTCAACAGGTTGATCATGGGATTCGATATCAAACTGTGTTAATTGTAGGTCATAAATTAAACTAATAGTATTGGCATTTGAATCACTTAAGAAGCGATCATAATATCCTCCACCATAACCTATTCGATAACCATCATCTCTAAAAGCAACTCCAGGAACAACAATTAAATCTAATTGATCAGTAATTTCAGTGTCATCATTAACATATAATAAGCCTTTTTCATCCTTTTCAAGTTGGTTTAAAGATAGTAGCTGTTTAAAATTCATTTCTTTTAATTTGTAGTTTGTATTAGGAACAAAGACTTTCTTATCATAAGTTAACATCGTTTCGATGATGGGATAAGTATCTACTTCATGAGGCATAGATAAAACAATACCTATTCTTTTCGCGTTTTTATATTCAGTATTATTGATTAATTGATTCTTCAACCATGCGTCTGCACGAAGTTTGTGTTCTTTTTCTAATTGTTTCATTTGAGATAATATTTCTTTTCTAATCTCTTTTTTACTCATAACATCCCCACTCTCTAGACACTATATATATTATAACGTTATTAAAAGAGGATGTCATTTATATGAAATAAAAAAGGAGCTAGACAGAATCCATTATGGATTCATAGTCTTGCCCCTGTAAGGATGACTTGAGCCAAAAAACGCAACTTTAGCGTTTTTTCGGCTCAAGTCGGCTACTGCAAATTAGCAATGTAGTCTTATAAAATTATTTTTGAAACAAACTCTTTAGATGAGTTATTATTTAGTTTCACGGTGTAAAGTGTGTTTATTATCACGTGAACAATATTTTTTCATTTCAACACGTTCAGGATTAGTTCTTTTGTTTTTAGTAGAAATGTAGTTTCTATCTCCACATTCTGTACAAGCTAATGTTACATTTACGCGCATGTTAAATCCTCCTTACCTTTTCTAAATACGACTTTATAATCATACCACTTAGTTTAAAAATTGAAAAGTATTATTTTTGATGCTCTAAAAACTTTCAATTCATTAAAAGTAAAATAGTTATTTTTTATCGTCAAAGTAATAATTAATTACATCTCTTCCTAGGTCTCCACCATTTAACCATGGTGGTGGGACAGGTTGATTTGTATATACAATCGAGAATGATAGTTTAGGATTTTTGATAGGTGCATAACCTATATATGTTGAATTAACTCTAGATTCACCATCTTGGAATACTTCAGCAGTACCTGTTTTTCCTGCAGATGGTACTTTAGTTTTGTGGAAACTTGAATAACCTGTTCCATCTTGCTTATTGAATGCCATCTCAAATCCTTTTTGAACTTCATTAATTTCATCTTCAGAATTATTTACTTTGTTTAATACATTACCTTTGATTTTTTGTTTAACAGGTCCAATGTCATCACTATTTGTAGCATCATGAATTGCTAATCCAATGTGCGGTTGAATTCTATAACCATCATTAGCTATTGTAGAAACGTACTGTGATAATTGAATTGGACTATATGTGTCATATTGACCAATTGATAAATCAAGGTAATTGCCTGAATTGTTTGTTAATGGTTCAATTTGACCAATTGTTTCATTTGGCAAGTCAATACCTGTTTTAACTCCCAATCCGACTTGATTAAGTCCTTTTCTTAATTTCTTGCCAGCTTCACTTATATCTGTAGGTAAGCCCATTCCACTATAGTAAGGATCTCCGGCTAATTTAAGAGCAGTTTTAAACATATATACGTTTGAAGAGTGCATTAATGCTTCTTTATCATTAATTCTGACTTTATCATTTTTATTAAAGTATGAGCGTTTTGTTAATCCACCTTTAAAATGAAGTGGCTCATCTATCATTTCCTCGCCAACTTTAATCGCATTATTTTGATATCCAGCTAATAGGGTTCCACCTTTTACTGAAGAACCAACTGCAAATTGACCAGTAAAGTTTCCTAAATCATAATCTGTTAGCTTACCATTTTTATCGATTTGTTTTCCTGCCATAGCTAAAATATCGCCATTTTTAGGATTTTGCACTACAATAAGCGCGTTATCCATATCTTTAGCACCTTGACTGCGTAACGTCTTGATTTGACTTTCTAATAAAGATTCTACTTTTTTCTGTAAGTCTATATCAATTGTTAACTGTAAATCATCGCCTCTAGATCCAGGATTGATTACTTCAGAGTTTATGACTTTTCCAGATTTATCAGTAGTATATTTCATTTCTTTTTTCTTACCACGTAATATATCTTCATATTGATATTCTAAATAAGATTTACCAACTCTATCATTTCGAGAATAACCTTTAGCTAAATATTGTTCGGTCAATTCTTTAGGAATACCTTCACTTGATGTAGATACACTACCAAATATACTTCTTAATGTATCTCCATAAGGATAGCGTCGGTCCCAATCCATAGTTGTATTTACACCTGGAAGACTATCAAGTTGCTGTGACACTGCAGCATATTCTTTTTCACTTACATCTTCATTCTTAATTGTTTGCGGGTTCATGGTAGAACCAGCAGACATTTCACGAGAAATTGCTAAAACTTGCAAGTCTTTTTTTGATAAACTATTAATTTGTTTGTCTCCAACTTTTTTATATAATTGTTTATCATATTGATCTTGGGTAATACTACCTTCATTTAACATTGAAGTTTCTTTTTTCATTAATTTGTCTACTTCATCTTGATGTTTTTGAATCCAAAAATCTTGTTTATCTCTTTCAGTAATTTTGTCAGTTTTCATAGTAATAAGAGATGACAATTTTTTTGCAGTATCGAGCATATCTTTTTGACTTGTTTTCCTAGATCTTGTGTATGTAATCGTTAGTTTAGAAGCATTATCTACTAATACTTTTCCATTCCTATCAAGAATTCTTCCCCTAGGAACAGATTCATTTACAGTTATGTTTTCATCGTTTTTTACTAGTTGGCTATAATGGGAGCCTTGCGCAATTTGTAAATATCCTAACCTTAAAACTATAATTCCAAATATAACTACAATAGCACCAAACACAAAACTTATTCGTTTATTCATTGTGTGCTTTATTTTTTCATCATTAGACTTTTCCTTTAACCTTTTAAGCAAGATAACCTACCTCAATTATTAAACATGTTTACTCATAAATGATATATGAAAATTAAACATATTACCATCATTTTAATAAAAAAAGTGGCCTCTTATAGAGGCCACAAATTAATTAGGAAATATAGAATTATTTTGTTGCATTGTATAATTCGTCAACTTTTTCCCAGTTAACAACATTCCAGAAAGCACTAATATAATCTGGACGTTTGTTTTGATATTTAAGGTAATAAGCGTGTTCCCAAACATCTAAACCTAAGATAGGTGTTTTACCTTCAGTTAATGGGTTATCTTGGTTAGGTGTAGTAACAATTTCTAATTGACCATTGTTAACAACTAACCATGCCCAACCTGAACCGAAACGAGCTGCTGCTTTGTCAGCGAATTCTTTTTTGAATTCATCTAAAGAGCCCCATTGTTCTTTGATTTTATCAACAACAGTACCTTTTTCTTCAGAATTAGGAGTTAATAATTCCCAGAATAATGAGTGATTTAAGTGTCCGCCACCATTATTACGAACAGCTGTTTGAATATCTTCAGGTACACTATCTAAGTTAGCAACAATTTCTTCAATTGATTTAGATTCAAGATCTGTTCCCTCAACTGCAGAATTTAATTTGGTAACATAAGTGTTGTGATGTTTGTCATGATGGATTTCCATAGTTTGTTTGTCAATGTGTGGTTCTAATGCATCTGCTGCATATGGTAAATTTGGTAATTCAAAAGCCATAATTAATCATCCTCCTAAAAATTCGTTACATTTATAATAACAAGTTATTAACTAAGCAACAAAATATTTGCTTGCAACTAATATTAATACGCTTATTATTAACTTACTTTTATAATATAACTCAAAATGATAACTTTTAAACATAATTACAAACTATAATTGGTTATTTTTAAATAATTCCTACTTTTGACCTATGTATATCAAAATTTTTTAATTACATTTAATTTTAAGATTGTTAAATTGAATTAAAATATGATTTGTTTTCTATTTTGTTAATCTATTAATTCTTTAATGGAATTTTCAGTCGACTGACTCAAAAAAACTGAGAAAGCTACAATTAACACTTTCTCAGTTTAGATTGCTAATATATATTTGCAATTTTGTCTTACAATAATTCATTATTAAATTATTTAAGTGTATTAGTAAAAACAATTGATATTTATATTTCAAAAAATTTTATTTTGAGTTTTGTTTTTGACACTCTTCACATACGCCATAAACTTCTAGTTTATGGGTGTGAATATCTACATTAGGTAGATACACCTTTATTTGATCAATTGGACAAAAATCAATAACTTTAGTATCACCACAATTTTCACAAATAAAGTGATGATGGTGATGATTCATACAAGCAATTCTAAATTTCATTTCACCATCTAATTCAGTACTCTCAATAATTTTTAAGTCTTTAAATAAATGTAAATTACGATAAATTGTATCGAAAGAAATACCTGGATAATCTTTGTCTAATTGTTGTTGAATATGTTTTGCATTAATGTATTTATCTTCTTTAACAAAAATATTAATCATATCTTCACGTTTCTTAGTATATTTCAAACCATTATCTTTTAAAATTTTAATTGCATCATTTGTATTCATAAGTTATTGCCCCTTTTTAAGTCTTACAATTGATTTTTGGAATAACATTGTAAGTCCTAATAATAAAACTAATAGTACTACAATAACACCACCCGGTGAAATATTCATATAAAATGCTAAAACAAGGCCCATTATAACTGAAAATTCGCCAATTATGACACTTAAAATGATTAATTGTTTGAAACCCTTAGTTATTCTCATTGCTATAGCAATGGGTAATGTTATTAATGCACTGACTAAAAGTATGCCAACCACTCTCATTGAAGCAGAAATTACCATAGCCACGATAACAATAAATAAAAATTGAATCCATTTAGGAATATTTACAACTCTACTATATTCTTCGTCAAATGAAAGTATAAATAATTCTTTATAAAATAAAGTAATAAATAAAACAACGACAATTGCTATAACTACAACCGTTAAAAAATCACTAAGACTGACCGCACTTATGGAACCAAATAGTAAACCTACAATTTCTTGGTTAAATCCATCTGCAAGAGAAATAAAAATGGCACTTAGTGCAATCCCTGTGCTCATAATAATTGGTATGGCAATCTCTTGATAGTTAGAATACGATGTTCTTAACTTTTCAATTAAAAGCGCACCTACAATAGCATATAATATACCAAACCACATCGGATTAATAATAGCTAGTGCGGGTGACAAAGTTAGTATAAACATGCCAAATGAGATACCGCCTAGTGTAACATGGCTAAGCGCATCTGCAATCAAAGATAATCTTCTTACAACTATAAAAGCACCAATTAAAGGTGCAATAAATCCAATTAAAATACCACTAAGTAATGAATATCTCATGAAGTCGAAATTTAATAACGCTTCAATCATGGATATCACTACTCACTTGTTTAATTAATACATTCATTTTGTTACTCCTAATATATTAAATTTTAAACTTCACAACATTCTCTATTATGTTGATGATCTACAAATTTAATGGGGTGACCATAAATTTTAGAAATTTCAACTTCGTCTAATTTTTTGAAGTCCTCGGTTGATCCATGGAAATGTAAATGCTTATTTAAGCATGCTACTTTTGTTGCTGTATCAGCTACAACGCCAATGTCATGTGTTACTAATATAATCGTTATACCTTCATCTTTTAATCTTTCAAGCGTTTCATAAAATTCACTTACATGTTTTGCATCAATACCATTTGTAGGTTCATCTAAAACTAAGACAGAAGGATTGGAGATTAAAGCTCTCGCAATTAATACACGCTGTTGTTGTCCGCCGGAAAGTTCTGCAATATTCTTGTTGATAAGATGATTGATATTTAATCTAGTTAAAACGTCATCGACAAGTGCTTCATCTTTTTTATTAAACTTTTGAAATAACTTTTTTGTTTTAGTAAGACCACTAAGTACCACTTCTTTAACACTTGCTGGAAATCCAGCATTAAAAGCTGTAGCTTTTTGTGATACGTAACTAATCTTTAAAGCAGATTGATTTTGCTTTTTATATGATTTTCCATCTATATATATTTCGCCCTTTTGCAACGGAAGCAACCCTAATATGATTTTTAGTAAAGTAGACTTACCTGCTCCATTGGGACCCACAATTGCTAAAAATTCACCTTTATTTATGTGTATATTAATATTTTCTAAAACTTGTTTATTATCAAATTGATAATCGATATTTTTTAATTCAAAAACAGGTTGATTCATTATTTCACCTCGTTTAATACTATACAGTTAAGTTTAGAAGTTGTAAATAGTAATGTTTACGACTTGATTTAATAGATAATAAAATGGAGCGATACTGAATTATTGTAAAATTAATTGTATCACTCCTGAGAAAATTATTAAGTCTGTGAAGAGTTATGGTTTAACGCCTTTTAAGGTTATACAGCTATTGTTTTATTACATCATAGCCTTAAATATTAATATTTGATTCACTTCCAATTAATAATAATTATTGCTGAAGAATTTTATATTTTAATTCTGAATCAAATTGTTGTGCTTTTAACATCTCTATTTCAAATTTATAAGGTGGTTTCTTATTTTTTTTATCTTCACCAACATAGGGTGTTTCTAAAATTTTAGGTATATCCTTGAAAACATCATGGTGTACTACATAATTTAATGCGTCAAATCCAATGTGACCGAATCCAATATTTTCGTGTCTATCTTTATGAGCACCTTGCTCATTTTTACTATCATTAACATGAACCACTTTTATTCGATCTAAGCCAATAATTTTATCAAATTCATTTAATACACCATCGAAATCCTCTTTAATGTTATATCCAGCATCATGAGTGTGACATGTATCGAAACAAATTGATAGTCGATCATTATGAGTAACCTCGTCAATAATTTGTGCGATTTCCTCAAAACTTCGTCCAACTTCAGATCCTTTTCCAGCCATAGTTTCTAGAGCGATGCGCACATCATTATCATGAGTTAAAACTTCATTCAATCCTTTAATAATCTGTTGAATACCTTTATCAGCACCAGCGCCAACATGTGAACCAGGATGTAGAACAATATCTTTAGCACCTAAAGCTTGTGTTCGTTCAATTTCATTTTGAAGGAAATCTACCCCTAATTGAAAGACTTCCGGTTTAGTAGTGTTAGCGATGTTTATAATATATGGAGCATGGACGACTAAATTAGATAAACCATATTTATCCATGGCTTCATGTCCTTTTTCGATATTTAAATCCTCTATGCTCTTTCTTCTTGTATTTTGAGGTGCGCCAGTATAAATCATAAATGTAGACTCACCAAATTTGTGTGCTTCTTCTGCAGAACCTTCTAACATCTTTTTACCACTCATAGAAACATGTGACCCAAGTAACATTGCTTTCACCTAACCCTTTTTATTATTTTTTCGTTGTTGTCTATTTTGTCTTTTACTAAATTGTTTTCTTTCTTGTCTCTTCATTCTTTCGACTTCTTGTTTGAATTTCTTTTTATAACCTGGTTTGACTTTATTTTTAGTCTTACTTCGCACTTTATGTTTTACTTCGTTCGTTAAGTGATCGTCTTTTCTTACACGCTTACGTCGAGTATTATGTGCTTTAATTGGTGTTAATTCATTATTTTTCACATCAACATTTTCAAAATGGTAGCCTTTATCTTCAATTAGTGTGATTAAATGTTCTTCATCCGGACTATAAAGTGTTATTGCCACACCTCTATAATTACCTCTACCTGTTCTACCCACACGGTGTGTAAAGAAGTCAATATCTTTAGGTACGTCAAAATTAATAACATGACTAACGCCTTCAATGTCTATACCTCGAGAAGCTAAATCACTTGCGATAACAAATTGAAATTCTAAATTACGTATACGTTTCATTTGTTGCTTACGCTCTCTAGGTGTTAAACCACCGTGTATCATGCCAACTTTAATACCGGCTGCATTTAATGAATTAGCTAATTCATCCGCATTATCTCTACTATTACAAAATACAATACATAAGTACGGATTTAAAATATTAATTAATTGAAGTGTTTTATCTACTTTTTCACTACCTTTAGTTGGAATTAGATAAAATTCGATATTTTTTTTATTTTGAGATTTAGAATCAACTTCTACATACTCAGGATTACTAAGATATTTATTTAAAAATGGTTGTAAGGATTTAGGTATAGTAGCACTGAAGACAGCTATATGTGCATTTTCATCAAGACGTGATGCAATTAAATCTACATCTTCAATTAATCCTAAATCAATCATTAAATCAGCTTCATCAACTATAAGATAAGATGCTAAGTGCGCATGTAAATGACCACTTTGAGCTAAATCATTAATTCTAGTTGGTGTTCCTATTACTAATTGCGGTTGATTACTTGTACGCTGTCTATCTTTTTCAATATCTGTACCACCAATAAATAAACTAACTTTAACGCCCTGTTTAAAAGTAGCTAGATGGCTTGCTGCATGATATAACTGTTGTGCTAATTCTCTTGTAGGTGCCACCACGATAGATTGAGGTTCTTTATTTTCAACGTCTATTTTATCCATTAAAGGTAATAAAAATGCATGCGATTTCCCTGTACCTGTTTGAGATTGACCTATTAAATTAACTCCTTTTTTAATTCTAGGAATTATTCTATTTTGAATTTCAGTTGGTTTTTCAAATTTTAAATCTTTAATTGCTTCTATAAGTTTTGAGTCTAAATTAAATAACTCAAATGGATGAGTTGCCATCGATTAGGCCTCCTTAAAATATTCAATTGATGTTGATTAAATTTTTTTAGCTATATTTGAATGGGTCTGTATTAATATTAGAAGCTTCAATTGGGAAGTTTACATTTTTAGTATTTAACCAATGCTTCAATAAATCTTTAAGTCCCTCTCTCATTACATATTCACTATAATGATTAATATCTAAAATGGTTATGCCGTTAGTCTGTGCATCAAGTGCATCATGGTGTTTAACGTCCCCTGTTATAAAGATATCAGCACCCTTATTGAAGGCAAGTGATTCAAATCCAATTCCAGAGCCACCAATAATTGCTACATTTCGAATGAGTTTACCAGAATCACCAGTATATCTAACACTAGGTATATCAAGCTGCTTTTTCACAAATTTCACAAATTCAGCTAATGGCATTGCTTCTTCCATATTCCCGATTTTACCAAGTCCATAATTAGCAGTTTTAGTCATTTTAATAAAATCATAAACTGGCGTTTCATAAGGATGGTTGCTAATAATTGCTTTTTCAGCTAATTCATATTGACTATCTTTAATCATAAATTCAATTTTAACTTCGTTCACGTATTCAATATTGTTTATTTGACCTAAATATGGTTTAGCTTCACCTACAGGTTTGAACTGACCGCGACCCTCAGTTTCATAAAAACAATATTCATAATTACCTTCTTTTGCAAGTCCTACTTGATCAAGACTATTTTTAAAGGTTTCTATATCTTCCTTAGGTATATAAGTCTGAACTTTAAAATAGGTTTCATTTTCTTGTGTTAAAAATTGTATATTGTTTAACTTTAATTTATTAGCTAGCATTTGGTTTACACCATTAACGTGGTTATCAAGGTTCGTGTGTAGAGCAATGAGGTTAATATCATGACGAATAATTTTTTGAATTAATTGTCCATAACCATCATCAATAATTGATTTTACTCCCTTAAAAATGAGTGGATGATGAGCGATAATCGTGTTGTAACCATTATCTATTGCTTGGTTAACAATTGAGTCGGTACAATCCAGAGTAGTTAAAATACCATTGATTTCAGATTCATTATTACCTATAAGTAATCCAACGTTGTCCCAACTTTCTGCTGTTTTGAGAGGAACGTGATTATCAACAATAGACATTAACTCTTTAATCTTCATAATTTAACACCTCAGTAATTAATGATATATCATTCTCTATTTCTTTAAGTCTCTCATGATGTGATTCTGAATTCAATTGATTGCGAATATGTTTAAGTGCTTCTAATTCATGATTCCATTTCTTATAAAAAATTTCATTTTTCTTTTGTAATAGCTTAGGTCCAAATTTTAATTCTTTATTATTCAAATTTTCACTAGTAGTATTGTATTCAGCTACAACTATTTCGTAAATATGTCCTTTTTCTTCCATAATAATCTCATCAACAATGTGATAGTTGATAGACATTAAAGTATATCTTAATGCTTCAGTCTGAATGTTACTTTGTAGAACTAGTCTAGGACCTTGAACTAGATGCTCTTTTCCTTCTTTTAATATTTTAGCAATTAACGGACCGCCCATACCACAAATAGTTATATTCTGTATTGATTCGCTTTTGCTTATAACACTCAATCCATCCCCTAATCGAACATCAATTACATCATTAAGTTGATTTACTAATACATTTTTTCTTGCTGCTTCATATGGACCTTTAATAACTTCTCCAGCAATAGCACTAGAGATTAAATTATTTTGAATTGCATAAATTGGAAGATATGCATGGTCAGAACCAATGTCAGCCAATTTTCCAGGAACAAGGTAATTGCAAACAGAAGTTAATCTTTGATTTAAAGTTATCATAGGTATCTCCTTTACTATAAAAAGAGACTGGGACAAAGTTAAGTGTCTCAGCCTAAAATTCTCTTTAGCTCAATATAGTAACGTTTAAAATAGAATTGAATTATCATGGTAGATAATAGAATCATTAATTAGTAAATGCTACAAATTAACTAATTAATTGAAATGAATATTTCAAAATTTTAAACGTTAAGTACTCTATGAGCATTGAAAATAAATAAAGTTTTAACTCGAATTATTAAAATTAATCCATAAAGTCCTTTAATCTCTTACTTCGACTTGGGTGTCTAAGTTTTCTTAGTGCTTTTGCTTCAATTTGACGAATTCTTTCACGTGTAACACCAAAGACTTTACCAACTTCTTCAAGTGTTCTTGTTCGACCATCGTCTAAACCAAATCTTAAGCGTAAAACATTTTCTTCACGGTCAGTAAGCGTATCTAAAACATCTTCTAATTGTTCTTTTAAAAGTTCGTAAGCTGCATGGTCAGATGGACTTTGCGCCTCTTGGTCTTCAATGAAGTCACCTAAATGACTATCATCTTCCTCACCTATTGGCGTTTCTAATGATACTGGTTCTTGAGCAATTTTAAGAATTTCACGTACTTTTTCTGGAGGTAAATCCATCTCTTCTCCGATTTCTTCAGGTGCAGGATCACGACCTAAATCTTGTAATAATTGTCTTTGAACACGTATTAACTTATTAATTGTTTCAACCATGTGGACTGGAATTCTAATTGTACGTGCTTGGTCGGCAATCGCTCTTGTAATTGCTTGTCGAATCCACCAAGTTGCATAAGTGGAGAATTTAAATCCTTTGCTAAAATCAAATTTCTCAACAGCTTTTATTAATCCCATGTTGCCCTCTTGAATTAAATCAAGGAATAACATGCCACGTCCAACATATCTTTTTGCGATACTTACAACTAGTCGTAAATTAGCTTCAGCTAACCTAGACTTAGCAATCTCATCACCTTGCTCAATTCGTTTAGCTAATTCAATTTCTTCTTGAGCACTTAGTAGATTAACTCGGCCAATTTCTTTTAAGTACATTCTTACAGGATCATTAATTTTGACACCTGGAGGGGCACTTAAATCATTTGGGTTTAATTTTTCATCAGTATCTGAGCTATCTTTCTCATTTACTAAACTAATATCATTATCATTTAATTGGTCAAAGAAATCATCCATTTGATCAGAATCCATATCGAAATTTTGCAATTTTTCGGCTATTTCCTCATGACTAAGGTGACCTTCCTTTTTACCTTTATCGATTAATTGTTTCTTAACATCTTCTAATGTTAATGTCGGATCTATTGTTTGTTTTTTAATTTTAACTTGGTTATCAGACATGAAAAGGCCTCCCAATAGTAATATTTGCTTTCAAACAAGATATTTAATTATATAATATTTCAATATAATAAGAAAAGTATTAATAAAAATTCATAATAATGGTAACATTTCATATTCAATATTTGAATGTTTAATATCAATTATATTTAAACGACATCACATTAATTAAATATTACTTATGTTCCATATCTACCCGTTAAAAACGCATAATAACCATTATACAATAATGGTTATTAAATAGAAATACTATTTATATGATTTATTAAAGTATGCAATTTTATAGCAGTTTTTATAATAATAGTTACATACGAGCTTTATTTTTATTAACGATTTGTTCCAAATAATATTTTTGCAATTCTACGTCGCCTATCCGTGACGCTTCACGTAATTTATGATTTAATTCTTCAAGTGTATCTCCATACTTTGATTCATTGATGACATTCATGTAATCTTCTATTTCACTATCATAAGGCTCTTGATTTAAATCATAATTATCCAAAGCGATAATTGCATCTCTCAAATTATCATTATCTGTGTAAAGTATCATATCGCTAATTGTATAACTGTCATTTTCAGCGTAAAAATCTTCTAAAACACTATATATACGTTTGAAAAATTGATTATCAAAGTCACCACTCTCAAGATGCTTATGATAATTTAAGAATAAGTCTTTATCATTCATAAAATGTTTAAGTAAGGCTCTTTCAGCACTTTCATGTTTTGATAAATGACTAAATAAATTATTTGTATTATTTTGTATTTCACTATCATATGATTGATAATCGTTAAAATGAGGTTCGCTAGGAATATATTGTTGTTGATTCAACACATTGCTATTTAGAGTATTAGAATCAACATTAAATATATGTGCTACATCTTTGATTATCTTATTCTGCAAAATTTGAGAATTCATTAATGCAATATCTTGGGTAACTTCTTTAAGATAACGTTCATAAGCTAAGTCATTATTAGCAATTTCATCTTTGTGTTTATTTACTTTATAAATGATAAATGATTTCTTTTCATTATTTACATATTCAAGAAATTTTTCATTACCATATTTAGTTATATACTCATCTGGATCCATATCTTTAGGTAATTGAACCACAAAAACATTAAATCCTTGTTGTAAAAGGTGTTGCCCAGTTTTAATTGTTGCTTCTTGACCAGCGAAATCACCATCAAACATTAAAGTAATATGAGATGTTAATTTTTTTAGAACAGTAATGTGTTCATCTGATATAGCTGTTCCCATACTTGCAATGACCGGTTTTAGTCCTGATGAATCTGATTTAATTACATCCATAAATCCTTCTAATAAAATGGCTTCATCATTTTTTCGTATATGCTTTCTAGCATTATCAAGATTATATAATAATCTTCTCTTTTGAAATATGGGTGTTTCCGGACTGTTTAAATATTTAGGTTCTTGATTATTATATGTTCTACCTGAATAGCCCACAATACGACCCTGAGCATTATTTAAAGGGAACATAATGCGATCTCTAAACCTATCAAAATAGCTGAAATTTTCTTCATTTCGTGATAAAAGACCAGCTTCGTACGCGAGTTCTATATCATAACCTTTTTGTTGTAAAAAGTCATGACAAAAGTGAGTATGATTAGGCGCATAACCAATACCACGTGATTTAATAAGTTCTTCAGTAAAACCACGTTTTGTTAGATAATTTAATGCCTCTTCACCTTCTACTGTCTTAAGTAAAGCATATTGATAATATTCAAGCATTAATTCATGCATCTCAATCATTGTTAAATCATTCGATGCTATTTGACTTGTATAGTCACTACTATTACCAATATCAACTGAAATGTTAATTCTTTCTCCTAGCTCTTTTACAGCCTCTACAAATGATAAATCTTTTATCTCTTGAGTAAATTGAAATACATTACCACCTTTTTTACAACCAAAGCAATGACAAATTTGTTTATCTTCAGATACAGTAAACGAAGGAGTCTTCTCATCATGAAAAGGACACAAACCAATGTAATTGCGTCCTCTTTTTTCTAATTTTACATATTCACTTACTAAATCCAAAATATCGGTCTTATCTTTAATTTCATTAATTACTGATTGTTCAATACGCAATATATATCACCTATAAATTGTAGTCATAATATTATACTTTGTCTAAAGATAAATTAAAACTATTTTGATTGACTTTCGATTATATTAATAACATCATTAGCTGTTTCTTCAATTGCTTTATCAGATACATCAATGACTGCACATCCAATTCTGTCTACGATATCTTCGAAGTATTTAATCTCTTCTTTAATACGTATTTCATTAGCGTATCTAGCTGAATCACCTAATCCAAGCTGTTTCAAACGTTGTTTTCTAATACGATTTAATTTTTCTTTACTAATTCTTAAAGCGATGCATTTTGATGAGTCAATGTCAAATAACATGTCCGGTGGGGTTACTTCAGGTACAATTGGAACGTTCATCACTTTATAACTTTTATGGGCTAAATATTGAGATAAAGGAGTTTTTGATGTTCTTGAAACACCAATTAATACTATATCCGCTTTAGGTAATCCTTTAGGGTCTTTTCCATCATCATATTTTACCGCAAACTCAATCGCATCAATTTTCTTAAAATAAGCGTCATCTAAACGATGGACTCTACCAGGTTGATTATATGGATTCTCTTCAAAAGCATCTTTTAAATAGCCCATTAATGGTCCCATAATATCAATAGAACGTAACTTATTAGTACCTATCTTACTTTCCATATATGTTTTCATTTCTGGTTTAACTAACGTATAAACTATAATTGCATTTCTGTCATTTGCTACTTGAATAACTTCATCAATGTCCTCTTTTGTCTCGATATAAGGATACCTTAAAAATTCATGTTTACATTCCTTTGGATTGAATTGAGAAATACATGCTCTTGTTACTAATTCAGCAGTTTCTCCAATTGAATCAGAAGCGATGATTATCTTTATATTTTCCATCGTTCTACCACCTATTCTTTAAATAATGATACAAATAATTTTGCAATTGTTGTTTTTGAAATTCTACCAGTGACTTGATATTTATTATTACCTTTATTTTTTACAATGGGTATTGAGTCGATTTCTTTCTCTATCATTTGATCTGCAGCATATATAATAAGTTCATCTTCTTCTAAATAAGTTAAGTTAGGCATTCTAGACATGTTTACACTGATAGGCATTGTATGAATATCCTCTCCAATCATAGATGCTCGTAACAAATCCTTTCTTGAACAAACGCCTATAAAATCATTATGCTCATTTGTAATGAATAAAGTACCTGCGTCTTCTAAAAAGATGGTACAAATAGCATCATAAACAGTCATATCTTCTTTTACAATGACTGGTGGAGACATATAGTCTTTAACAACATATTGGCGTAATTTATCGGTCATTAATTTGTTTTTTGATTTTCCTGAATAATAATAACCAACTCGAGGTCTAGCTTCTAAAAAACCGGACATAGTTAAAATTGCTAGGTCAGGTCTTAGAGTAGCACGCGTTAAATCTAATTTTTCGGCAATGTGTTCTCCAGTGATGGGTCCACCGCTTTTGACTATTTCAATGATTTGTTCTTGTCTTTTACTAAGTTCTATAGGTCTTCACCCCTTTTTTATTCACGTCTATTATACCTATTTATTTATGTAGCTACAAATACATATAATTTCTTGCTATTAAATAATCAATCTATTAAACTAATAGTAAGCGAGTTAAGGGTGGTGTAAGCTTAACAATTTTTAATTTGGCTAATATTAAAACTTTATAAAAGAGAGTGGCTACACTAATTTGGGTGGAACCGCGGGTTATTAAGGTATCAACTATATTAAAACAATATAGTAAAATAAATTAACTCGTCCCAAGATAATGATAAATGTAATTTATACATTTATTTATTGTCTTGGGGCGTTTTTATGTATTAAATAAGGAGAGATTATATGGTTAAAGATATGGAAACAATTGTATCATTAGCGAAACACAGAGGATTTGTATTTCCTGGTAGTGATATTTATGGTGGATTATCAAATACATGGGATTATGGCCCATTAGGTGTTGAATTAAAAAATAACGTAAAAAAAGCATGGTGGCAGAAGTTCATAACTCAATCACCATTTAATGTTGGTATTGATGCTGCAATTTTAATGAATCCTAAAACTTGGGAAGCTTCAGGTCACTTAGGTAACTTTAATGATCCTATGATTGACAATAAAGATAGTAAGATTCGTTATCGTGCAGATAAATTAATTGAAGATTACATGCAAAAAGAAAAAGGCGACGAAAACTTTATCGCTGATGGTTTGAGTTTCGATGAAATGAAACGTATTATTGATGATGAAGGTATTGTATGTCCGGTAAGTGGAACTGCTAATTGGACAGATATTCGTCAATTTAATCTTATGTTTAAAACATTCCAAGGTGTTACAGAAGATTCTACAAATGAAATTTTCTTAAGACCAGAAACTGCACAAGGTATTTTTGTGAATTACAAAAACGTGCAACGTTCTATGCGTAAAAAATTACCATTTGGTATTGGTCAAATTGGTAAGTCTTTCCGTAATGAAATTACACCAGGAAACTTCATCTTCAGAACTAGAGAATTTGAACAAATGGAATTGGAATTCTTCTGTAAACCTGGTGAAGAAATTGAATGGCAAAATTATTGGAAAACATTTGCTAGTCAATGGTTAAAAGATTTAAATATCAATGAAGAAAACATGAGATTACGTGACCATGACGAAGAAGAGTTATCTCATTACTCTAATGCTACGACAGATATCGAATATCGCTTCCCATTTGGTTGGGGTGAATTATGGGGTATCGCAAGCCGTACTGACTTTGACTTGAAAAAACATAGTGAACATTCAGGTGAAGACTTTAAATATCACGACCCTGAAACAAACGAAAAGTATGTTCCATACTGTGTTGAACCATCTCTTGGTGCTGATCGTGTTACATTAGCATTCTTATGTGATGCATATGAAGAAGAAGGTGTTGAAGGAAGCAAAGATGCACGTACAGTGATGCATTTCCACCCTGCTCTAGCACCTTATAAAGCCGCTGTTTTACCATTAAGTAAAAAATTATCTGAAGAAGCTATTAAGATTTTCGAACAATTAAGTTCTAAATTTGCAATTGATTTTGACGAGTCTCAATCAATTGGTAAACGTTACCGTAGACAAGATGAAATTGGTACACCTTATTGTATTACATTTGATTTTGACTCATTAGAAGATAATCAAGTTACAGTACGTGACCGTGATTCAATGGAACAAGTGCGTATGCCTATTTCAGAGTTAGAAACATTTTTAGCTGAAAAAGTGGCATTCTAATAAAATGTGAATAATTAGTACTAACCCCACCTCAAATTTCTTTGTGGTGGGGTTTTAAGTGTGAGTATTGTTGGATATTAATATTGTATACGTTTAAGTTGGTTAATTAGCTTTTGACCTTTAAAGTACATGCCTGCATATTCTTTATAAATTAATAATATTAATTCTGACATTTCATCTAATATTTCTTGGCTAATGTTAAATTGATTCATTTTATCAATTGGTAATTTTTGTAAAACATCTAATAAGTATAACGTTTTGTTAGATATTCGAAAGGCATGTGGGTCTTTGTGTAATTCTGATTCAAGAATAGTTCCATCATATACAAAACTATACGCAACTAATTTTGATTGATCAAAGCTATTTGAAATAGCTGAGTGATTAAAAAATGCTGTAAACCCAAAACGATTCATACATTTTAAAAGAACTATAATTGACATTAATTGAGCTGAATCACCATTTGAAATCTTTTCGAGTACGAAGTGTAAAAGTTGGTAATGGAACGGTGAAATGTCATCATTATCCATAGAACGTTCAATTGCCTCTGCACATAACGTAGCATAACTACTATTAAATATATCTAAACGTAAATAATAATATTGATTGATAACATCAACTGAACTTAATGTACCCATGCCTTTCCATTTATTATAAATAAATAAGCCATACACAAATAGTTGCGTATGGGCTTGCAAACCTGTTTTTGATTTTTTAGCTCGTCTAACCATTAATGGTATTTTTGCACCATGCTCGTTTAATATTGTAATAATTTTATCAGATTCTCCATAATCTACGGACTTTATGATGATACCTTTTTGTTTTTCGAGCATAGTTTCACGACCTTTCTAAAATCAAATATTTTTAATCTTGATCTTCAATATATCCCATTTGACGAATAAAATTAACTTTATTTCGCCAATCTTTTTGAACTTTTACCCATAGTTCCAAATAAACTTTTGAGCCTAGTAACATTTCAATATCATGTCTTGCTCTTTTACCGACTTCTTTTAGTTTTTTGCCACCTTTACCGATAACAATACCTTTTTGTGAATCTCTCTCAACAAAAATAGTAGCTTCAACTCTAACACGCTCGTCATTTTCTTTAATCATTCTATCTACATTTACGCCTATTGCATGCGGAATTTCTTCACTAGTTAAATGTAAAATTTTCTCACGTATGATTTCACTGACAACAAACTGTTCAGGGTGATCTGAGATTTGATCATCTGGATAGTATTTTGGACCTTCAGGTAAATATGTTTTCAACACATCTATAAAATGGTCAACATTTAGTCCTTCTAAAGCTGATATTGGTACGATTTCAGTAAAATCCATGTATTTTTGATATTGTTCTATTCTTGGCATTAGAGCATCAGGATGAACTAAATCGATTTTATTTAATACTAAGAAAACGGGCGTCCTAACATTCTTTAGCATTTCCATGATATATTCATCGCCACGACCGATTTCTTCATTAACGTTAACCATGAACATGATTGCATCAATTTCAGATAGAGTATTTTTTGCAACACGCATCATATAATCACCTAATTTGTGTTTAGGCTTATGAATACCCGGTGTGTCTAAAAATATGATTTGTGCATCATTTCTAGTCATTACACCTTGGATTTTATTTCGAGTTGTTTGAGCCTTGTCGGACATAATTGCAATTTTATGGCCAATAACTCTATTCATAAATGTAGATTTTCCTACATTCGGTCTTCCTATTATTGATACAAATCCTGACTTATGTTCTGTCATTTATTCTAAATCCTTTCCTGAAAAGCCATGTGGTAATAAATCTCCCACAGTTGACTCAAGTAATTCCCCTTTATGGTTTGTCATATATACCGGCATATCATCATCGCATAATTCTTTAAGTACCTGTCTACAAGTTCCGCAAGGAGAAGACGGTTTTTCAGAATCAACAGTTACTGTTATTGATTCAAAATCTCCAGGTCGATAACCTTCAGATATTGCGGCCACTAAACTAGAACGTTCAGCACAAATGGTAGCAGGGTAAGCTGCATTTTCAACATTAGCACCATAGAACGTACGGCCGTCTTTGGTCTTTAAATAAGCACCTACTTTAAAGTTGCTGTATGGTACATACGCACGGCTTTGAGCTTCTCTAGCTTCTTGAAAATAATGTGATTGATAAGTCATTTAAACATCCCCTTTATAGTTAGAAAATATGAGGTAAAAATATAACTAATCCAGTTATTAAAGCAAATATTGATACCAACATAACACTAAATGCGGCAATATCTTTAGCCTGTTTAGCAAGTTCATGATAATCCATTGTAACCAAATCAACTACACATTCAATTGCAGTATTAACAGCTTCTAAGGTTAATACTAAAAAGATGGCTAGTAATATAAATAACCACTCTATAGCACTCAATTGATAAATATAACCTAAAATAATTGTTATAAAAGCAATAATGATATGTAGTAAATAATTATGATCTTTTAGAAGAAGCGTTTTTAACCCATCATACGTATGTTTAAAACGTTTAATATGTTTAATCTCTAGTCAATCCATATGCATTTAGTATAGTGTCTTGACGGCCAAACATTTCTTTCTCATCTTCTTCATTCATATGATCATAACCTAATAAATGTAAAAATCCATGAAGCGCTAAAAATCCAAGTTCTCTTTCAAATGAATGCCCGTATGAGTCAGCTTGTTCTTCAGCTACATTAGTGCAGATAATAATATCACCGAGAACTCTAGGCATATCTAGTCCAACAATTTCTGGTTCGTCTTCTTCAAGAGCGAATGAAATAACATCTGTTACTTTATCGTTATCGCGATAAGTTTTATTTATTTCTTGAATTTCATTTTTATCTACGAATGTGACTGAAAGTTCAGCATCCTCGTTAATTTGCTCTTGTTCTTTAGCAAAATTTAGTAAATTTTCAATCTGATGATACCAAGATTCATTTACCAGGTCTGTATGATCATTAAAATCAATTGTAAACATTTAAATGTCTCCTTCATAGCGATCAATTATTTTACTTACTAATGGGTGTCTTACAACATCACTTTGATCTAATTGCATAATGTTAATTCCTTTGACACCATGTAATTTTTTGACTGCTTCTTTTAGTCCACTTTTAACACCTTTTGGTAAATCGATTTGAGTTTGATCTCCTGTTACTACCATTTTAGAACCAAACCCAAGTCGTGTTAAGAACATCTTCATTTGAGCATGCGTTGTATTTTGAGCTTCATCTAAAATCACAAACGCATCATCAAGTGTACGACCACGCATATAGGCTAAAGGCGCAATTTCAATAGTACCTCTCTCTATAAATCGAGCTGTTTGTTCTCTTCCTAATACAGTGTTTAATCCGTCATAAAGAGGTCTTAAATAAGGGTCTACTTTTTCTTTTAAATCACCGGGTAAAAATCCAAGAGACTCTCCTGCTTCAACAGCTGGTCTTGTTAATACAATACGTTTTACTGAGCCCTTTCTTAGTTGTTTAGCTGCATATACCACTGCTAAAAAAGTTTTACCAGTACCTGCAGGCCCAATGCCAAAGACTAAGTCATTATTCTTCATTGCATTAACATATAGTCTTTGTCCCATAGTTTTTGCTCTAATAGTTTTTCCATAAGCATCTTTTGTAATTTCTTCATCATATAAATCAATAAGGTGATGTATTGTATCATTTTTAGCCATTTTTATTGCAACTTCTACATCTTTTAATGTAATTGTGTTACCCATTTCAATTACTTTTAATAAATTTTTAAGAACTAATTCTGACTTTTCTACAGGCTCTATTTTTTGACCTTTAACTGCTATTTCTTGGCCACGAGCATGTATTTCGACATCAAATGCCTCCTCAATCGCATTAATATGTTCATCATTATTACCAATTAATGCTTGAGAATGGTTAATATCGTCTATTTGAATTATTCCTGGCATACAAGCGCTCCTTTTCACTTAAACAATGTAAAATCTTTTGATTATATTAGTTTCACTTAAAATTCAAAAATTAAACATGATTTGTTAATCTTCAAAAAAGTAAAACTTAATTAAGTTTAGTAAATTAACTTTCATTTAAATTTTACTAAAGTCTGTTAAAGTATACAAATTTAATTGGCTTTGTGTGCTGATTTATTAAATTATAATATGAGCCTTTTCTTTTTAATAAAATAAAAAAACCCGAAAATCATTTAAAAATGAAATTCGGGTTAAATATAATTTTTAATTATAAAATTATAACATTTCTTCAAATTATAATTGTTTAGGTTTATTGAGAATTTCTTGCCATATAATACCATTTACAACAGGATCATTATCAAACTGAAAACTTTGATGTGTCATATCTTGTTCTATTGCTTTACTATTTAACAATTGTTTTAATCTATAGCGTTTGGTACGTTCAGATAGATTTTTATCATTGATAATAGTTCTTGCTTTATTTTCAATTCTAGAAAGGTGTTTTTCTTTTTCACGGTCGATTTCTGTACGTACGTTATATAAATCGTCTACAAGTTGTTTTTCTAATTCTTTTTGAAGTTTATTCGAGTCTCTATTGCTCTCGCGTGAACTGGCAGATTGACGTGTTTCTCTTTCAACTCTACCACGTTGCCTTGCAGAACGCTCTAATTCCTCTGGTACGCTCTCTTTTTCGATTTCTTTTTCAAGTTTTTGATCCTGATAAACACGTTTTGTGTTAGGCTGTTTATCTTTCTTTTGTTTGTTAGATGGTTTATCTTCGTTTGTAAATTCCTTTTCTAACTCACTAAATGCTTCTTCAATTTGCTCAAAAAAACCTTTTTCATGAGTTTCTTTTTTGTCAGAAGTTGACTTTTTTGGCTGAGGGGGTCTTTGATTTTTTCTTTGTTCATGACTCTTATCCCTCATCGCACTAATACCTGTAACAATTATGGATATTATAAAAATTATAATACCAATATTCATCTAATCACCCCTTAAATTTTACTTTGGTGATTCATCTTCATTTTGTTCAGTACGTTTGTTTATCGCATTTCTCATGCCAGTGTCAGCCTCTACGTTTTTTAAATTGTAGTAATCTTTGACACCCAAATTGCCTTCACGTAATGCTTCTGCCATCGCAAGTGGAACTTCAGATTCTGCTTCAACCACTTTAGCACGCATTTCTTGAACACGCGCTTTCATTTCTTGTTCAGAAGCTACGGCCATAGCACGACGTTCTTCAGCTTTAGCTTGTGCAATATTCTTATCTGCAAGTGCTTGTTCTGTTTGTAAGTCAGCACCGATATTTTTGCCAATATCTACGTCAGCGATATCGATAGATAAAATTTCGAAGGCTGTACCTGAATCAAGACCTTTACTTAAGACAGTCTTAGAAATGTTATCAGGGTTCTCAAGTACTTGTGTATGATGCTCACTTGAACCAATAGTAGAAACAATACCTTCACCTACACGAGCAATGATTGTTTCTTCTCCGGAACCACCAACTAAACGAGAGATGTTTGCACGTACAGTAATTCTAGCTTTCGCTTTTACTTCTATACCGTTCATTGCAACACCAGTAATAAATGGTGTTTCAATTACTTTAGGGTTTACAGACATTTGAACTGCCTCAAGAACGTCACGTCCAGCTAAGTCAATAGCTGCACCACGTTCGAATGGTAAGTTAATATCTGCACGTTGAGCAGCAATATTTGCATCGACTACTCTATCTACATTACCCCCCGCTAAGTAATGTGATTCTAATTGATTTGTTGTAAGGTTCAAACCTGCCTTATGTGCTTTAATTAATGGACCAATTACCTTACGCGGTGATACTCGACGTAATCTCATACCTACTAATGTTCCAATACCTACTTTAACTCCAGCAGCAATTGCTGATATCCAAAGTCCTACTGGGACAAATGAGAATAACACTAGTAAAGCAATGACAATGATTACTGCTATAACTATAATGCCTAATCCAAACATTTAACCACTCCTCTATGTATTTTCAATCTCTCTAACAACAACTCTAGATCCTTCTACCTCAAGAATTTTAACTTCTTTATTTCTTAAAATAAAAGCGCCATCTGATACGGCATCTATTCTTTCATTATCAAGCGTTATAATTCCTGCAGGTCTTAAATCTGTCACAGTACGAGCTGTTTGACCAACTAAATGAGAACGATCATCGTGAGATCTATATCCTGCTTCTGAATTAGTAGAATCTTTTAACACAACTTTATCTAAAAATGGAATTTTCCTTTTAAACCATTTCACTAATATCACCCATTCAATAATTGCCAATATTGACGCAATCACAACGTTTAATAGCATCAAGAGAATGTTATCTCCTAACATTATTATGCTAAGTATAATCAGTGATATACCAATAATACCTATGACCGCACCAATGACAAATAATTCAATAATAACGAGTATTGCTCCAACGAAGAATAGCAATACAGAAATCAGATTAACATCACCGTTTATTAAAAAACCGAGAAAGAGAATTAAAAGTGCAAGTATTGCAATAATTCCTGCAAAGTTAATACGCTTCGAATACAATTGATATAAAAAGCCTAAAAAAATGATACATGTTAATATAAGTGATATTAATGGACTCGTTACGAACTGGGATAAATTATTAAATAAATTATTAGTGGTTAAAATGGAATTGATAATTGTATGTATTGCAATGAAATAGGTCACAATTTCACCTCGCTCTCAATTCCAATTATACATGAATAAACTTAGTTATAATAGTGATAGTAGAATCTTTAACATAAAAAAGCTCTCGACTAGTTTAACTAATCGAGAGCATATATATAATTAATATTCTTGTTGAGGGAGTCAACAGAGTTATTAATTATTTGAATTTACGTTTACGTGCAGCTTCTGATTTCTTTTTACGTTTAACACTTGGTTTTTCGTAAAATTCACGTTTACGTACTTCTTGGATAGTACCACTTTTAGATACTGAACGTTTAAATCTACGTAATGCATCTTCAAGTGATTCATTTTTACGTACTACTGTTTTAGACATCTGTATTTCCCTCCCTCCAAATATCAACGGAACTTTAAAATCATTGCATAGTAGGATACAACTATTCTTTACTTAGTATAATATATGAATTTATTATGGTCAATTCCAAATTATTATAAATTTTAAAAATTATAATAATACGCCTTCTTCAGATTTGTTCGTTGCGTGTTCTACAATTCTCACGACTTTACCTGTATTAATAGGATAATCAGCTTTAGCGATTTTTACTTTTACAATTTGACCGATTAAAGAGTCATTGCCTTCAAATTGTACTTTCATATAGTTGTCAGCATACCCCACCAATGTTCCTTCTATCTCGCCAGCTTCTTCAGGAATAACTTCTAAAACTTCATCTTCAAATTTAGAGGCATATTCTTTAGCTAATTGATCACTTAATGTGATTAATTTATGCACACGTTCATTTTTGATAGTTTCATCAATTTGATCATCCATACGAGCTGCAGGTGTACCAATTCTAGCTGAATATGGGAAAACATGTAATTCAGAGAATTTGTGTTTAACAATAAAATCATAAGTTTCTTGAAATTCCTCTTCCGTTTCACCTGGAAATCCAACTATAACATCGCTTGTAACAGCTAAATCTGGTAATGCATCATGTAATTTCATGATTCTTTCTGAAAAATGTTCCATAGTATATTTACGTCTCATTCGTTTTAAGACAGTATCTGAACCTGATTGTAATGGAACATGTAAATGTCTAACAACTTTATTTGAACGTTTTAGAACATCAATGACCTCATCTGTTAATTGACTGGCTTCAATAGAAGAAATTCTAATTCGTTCAAGTCCATCAATTTCTTCTAAATCACGGAGTAACTGTGCCAAATTATAATCTTTTAAATCTTGACCATAGCCACCGGTATGAATACCAGTTAAAACAATTTCTTTATAACCAGCGTTAACTAATTGAGTAGCTTGTTCAACCACTTTTTCTGGATCACGTGAACGCATTAATCCACGCGCCCATGGTATGATACAAAATGTACAGAAATTATTACACCCTTCTTGGATCTTCAGTGAAGCTCTTGTTCTATCAGTAAAATATGGTACATCTAATTCTTCATATGTACGATTTTTCATGATATTTCCAACACCATTGATTGGTTGACGTTCTTCTCTGAATTGTTGGATATAGTCTAATAGTTTATGTCTATCCTGTGTACCTACCACTACATCTACGCCAGGAATTTCCATGATTTCTGCAGAAGATGTCTGAGCATAACACCCTGTCACACATACCACTGCGTCTGGATTTTGTCGAATTGCTCTTCTAATTATTTGTCTACTTTTTTTATCTCCAGTATTTGTTACTGTACAAGTGTTGATTACGAAGACGTCTGCATTAGTTTCAAAATCAACTCTGTCATAATCAGCGTCTTTAAATAATTGCCAAATTGCTTCAGTTTCATAATGGTTTACTTTGCAACCTAATGTGTGAAACGCAACTGTTGACATAATATTCACCCCATTAATTCATTTTCATAACTGATAGCACTTAAAGCGTAAAGTGGCGCCGTTTCTGCCCGTAAAATTCGAGGTCCTAAACCAACATTGAAACTCGTTTCATTTAATAAATTGATTTCATTTTCTGAAAAGCCGCCTTCAGGACCAAATATTAATAAAATACGATCGTTAGTTTTAAACTTCTTCAAGGTTTCTTTAAAAAGACTAACTTCACCACGTTTTGCTTCATCTTCGTATGCTAACAAGATATAGTCATAATGATTAATAGTATCATAAATCTCATTTAAATTCGACTTAAAAATTATATTAGGAATAATTAAGCGATAGCTTTGTTCAGCAGCCTCTTTAATAATCTTTTGCCAGCGTTCTAATTTTTTTTGAACTTTATTTGAGGTAAGCTTTACTACAGATCTGTCCATTTCTACAGCTATAAAACTATCAGCACCTAATTCAGTAGCTTTTTGAATTAGCCATTCATATTTATCGGCTTTAATTAATCCACTACATATAGTAACCTGTACTGGTAACTCTGAATTGATATCAATCTGCTCTATTAGTTTAATTTCAATTGACTCATTTTCAATAGTAATAATTTCCGATTTGAAAACTATTTTATCTTTAAATGTTATAATAATCTGATTACCAATTGTATTTCTCATCACATTAGTAATATGATGTATATCTTCTTTATTTGTTATAAAAAAACGCTGACTTTCATCAGCGTTTTGATTGATAAAGTATCTTTGCAAATTATTCACTCACTTTCTGACCTACAATACATACCCAACCATTGTCATGATTTACTGATTTAATATCAAATCCAACATTTTCCATTTGATTTAATATTTGTTTATGTTTTTCCTCTATAATACCTGATGTTATAAAATAACCATCTTTATTTAGAGTATTATAAGCATCTTCAATCATATCTTCAATAATATGAGCTAAAATATTTGCAATAACAATATCAAATTTTTCAGTTTCATTCTTTAATAAGTTTCCTGGTACAGCTTCAATTGCATCTTCACAATGATTTTTAGCAAAGTTTTCTTTAGCAACGTTAACAGCCAATTCATCAATATCCAAAGCTTTAATTCTTTTAACTCCAAGTAAATGACTGGCAATACTTAATATACCAGAACCTGTTCCAACATCAATAACGGAATTGTCAGGATCAACGTAGGTCTCAATTGCATTTAGACACATGCTTGTTGTTGGATGATCTCCAGTTCCAAATGCCATACCTGGGTCTAATTCAATACACTTTTCAGAATCATCTTCTTTAGTGTATTGTTCCCAACTTGGCACAATTGTGAATTTTTCTGAGGCTCTAAAGGGATGAAAATAATTTTTCCACTCGTTCTCCCAATCTACTTCAGCTATAGTTTGCTCAGAAAAATCTAAAACAGTTGAATCAATATTTTCAAGGTTAGTGACAGCTGTCTTAATATTATTTCTTAAAGAATCATCAAACTTTAATTCGTTGAAATAAGCTTTTAACCGGACACCTTTTTCAGGATAATCTTCTTGTTTCAGTTCATAAATTTCACCGAATTTATCGGCAGGTTGATTAATTAAATCATTAGAATCTTCAATTACAACACCATTTGATCCATAATTTTCTAATATATCAGTAACTAAAGGTTCAACTTCATGGTTTACAACAATCGAAAGTTCTGTCCAGTTCATTCGCTTATTCTCCTTTAAAGAATTTGCGTGCTCTATCTTTAAAATTAGATGGTTGTTCTTCAATCGATTCACCATTTAATTCAGCAAACTCTCTCATTATTTCTTTTTGTCTATCTGTTAGTTTTGTAGGTGTAACTACTTTAATATTAACAAATAAATCACCATGACCATATCCATGAACATTTTTGACACCTTTATCTTTTAATCGGAACTGTTTACCAGTTTGAGTGCCAGAAGGAATTGTCAACATAACATTACCATTAAGTGTTGGAACTTTTATTTCATCCCCAAGAGAAGCTTGAGGGAAACTAACATCTAAATTGTAATAAAGATCGTCTCCATCACGTTCAAATTTATCAGAAGGTTTGACCCTAAATACGACATACAAGTCGCCGTGTGGTCCGCCATTTTCTCCTGGTGTTCCTTCGCCAGCAAGTCTAATTTGTTGGTCATTATCTACACCTTCAGGTACAGTTACTTCTAATTTAACTGTTTTATTTTCTGTACCTTTACCATGACATGTTGGGCATGGTTCTTCAAATTCTTGACCAGTTCCATCACATTTCGGACATGTTTGTTGAGTTCTTACACGACCTAAAATTGTATTTTGCTCAACTGACACATGACCTGCCCCATTACAATAACTACATGTTTTTTTACTTGTACCTGGTTTAGCACCATCGCCATTACAAGTGTGACATGTCACATCTTTACGAATTGAGATTTCTTTTTTAGTTCCAAATACAGCTTCTTCAAATTCTAGTGTCATTGTATATTGTAGATCATCACCTTTTCTAGGTGCATTAGGATCTCTTTGACGTGAGCCACCAAAGAATGAACTGAAGATGTCTTCAAATCCACCTCCGCCAAATCCACTAAAGTCTTGGCCACTAAATCCTTGACCACCAAAACCACCTTGAGGTCCGTCGTGACCAAATTGGTCATAATTTGCTCTTTTATTATCGTCGCTTAGGACTTCGTAAGCTTCTGAAATCTCTTTAAATTTCTCATCTGCACCCTCTTCTTTATTGATATCAGGGTGATATTTTTTTGATAATTTACGATATGCTTTTTTGATTTCATCTTTAGATGCATCTTTACTTACACCTAGGACGTCATAATAGTCTCTTTTAGCCACAATCATCTCTCCTTAACTTAATTATTTACTAGGTTTAAAAGAACGAAGTTATAAAATAAAAAGTCAAAGCCAATGTTCAATTGACTTTGACTTTTTGGCTTACATTCATAATAGTTTGCTAATTAAAGCATACTTTACAAACGGTTAGCAATTATTTTTTACCTTCATCATCATTAACTTCTTTAAATTCAGCATCTTCAACATTGCTATCGTTTTGAGTTTGTTGAGTACCTTCTTGGGCTTGTTGCTGAGCTTGTTGATATACTTTTGCAGATAAATCTTGAATTACTTTTTCAAGTTCTTCTTTTTTAGCTTTAATATCTTCGATATCTTGCCCTTCAAGAGCAGATTTTAAAGCATCTTTTTTACTTTCCGCATTAGATTTATCGTCATCACTTATATTGTCGCCAAGGTCAGTAATTGTTTTTTCTACTTGGAATACTAAGCTATCTGCTTCATTTCTTAAATCTACTTCTTCACGACGTTTTTTATCTGCTTCTGCGTTTTCTTCAGCATCTTTAACCATTCGGTCGATTTCTTCATCAGAAAGAGCAGAGCTTGATTGAATAGTAATATTTTGTTCTTTATTAGTACCTAAGTCTTTAGCAGTTACATTAACGATACCATTTTTATCAATATCAAATGTTACTTCGATTTGTGGTACACCTCGTGGAGCCGGTGGAATGTCAGTTAATTGGAATCTTCCTAAAGTTTTGTTATCAGATGCCATTGGACGTTCACCTTGCAATACATGAATATCCACTGCTGGTTGGTTGTCAGCTGCAGTTGAATAAACTTGAGATTTTGAAGTTGGGATTGTAGTATTACGTTCGATCAACGTATTCATACGTCCACCCATAATTTCAATACCTAATGATAATGGTGTTACGTCTAATAATACAACATCTTTAACATCACCAGTGATAACGCCACCTTGAATTGCAGCACCCATTGCTACTACTTCGTCTGGGTTTACACCTTTATGAGGATCTTTACCAATTTCTTTTTTAACAGCTTCTTGAACTGCTGGGATACGTGTTGAACCACCTACAAGAATAACTTCGTCAATTTCAGAAGTTGATAAACCAGCGTCTTTTAATGCTTGACGAGTTGGTTCCATAGTTCTTCTAATTAATGAATCAGCTAATTCTTCAAATTTAGAACGAGTAAGGCTAATTTCTAAGTGTAATGGACCACTTTCACCAGCTGAAATAAATGGTAATGAAATTTGAGTTTGTGAAACGCCAGATAAGTCTTTTTTAGCTTTTTCTGCAGCGTCTTTTAAACGTTGTAATGCCATTTTATCTTGAGATAAATCTACGCCATTTTCTTTTTTGAATTCTGATACTAAGTAGTCAATAATTACTTGGTCAAAGTCATCACCACCAAGTTTGTTGTCACCTGCAGTTGATAGTACTTCGAATACACCGTCACCTAATTCAAGAATTGATACGTCAAAAGTACCGCCACCTAAGTCGAATACTAATACTTTTTGATCTTGATCAGTTTTATCTAAACCGTATGCTAATGCAGCTGCAGTAGGTTCGTTGATAATACGTTCAACTTCTAAACCAGCAATTTTACCAGCATCTTTTGTGGCTTGACGTTCAGCATCATTGAAATATGCAGGAACTGTGATAACAGCTTTATCTACTTTGTCACCTAAATAACTTTCAGCAGTGCTTTTAAGGTTTTGTAATACCATAGCTGAAATTTCTTGAGGTGTATAAGATTTACCTTCAATATCTACTTTATAGTCAGTACCCATATGACGTTTTATTGATTGTACAGTGTTTGGGTTAGTGATAGCTTGTCGTTTTGCTACTTCACCGACTTGTGTTTCACCATTTTTGAATGCCACAACTGATGGAGTTGTTCTAGCACCTTCTGGGTTTTGAATTACTTTAGGTTCATCGCCTTCTAAAACAGCTACACATGAATTTGTTGTTCCTAAGTCAATACCGATTACTTTACTCATAATAAAATTCCTCCAATTTTAATATTTAATATATGGTATTTTTCGTCAATTTATTGATTTACTTTTACCATAGATGGTCTCAATACTCTATCTTTTAACTTATAACCTTTTTGTAGTTCTTGAGTAATATCACCAGATTTGAAATCTGGATTATCATCTTGAACGACAGCCTGGTGGAAGTTAGGGTCAAAAGCTTGACCTTCAGATTCGATTTCTTCAAGACCATTATCTTTTAATGCTCTAAGTAAACTTTCGTGTACCATTTGAACACCTTTTTGAAGTGATTTAAACGATTCATCATCACCTTCAATTTGAAGTGCGCGTTCAATATTATCAATCGTTGGTAAAATGTCAGTTAGAACACGTTGAGATTGATAAGTTTTATTAGTTTCATTTTCTTTTTGAATTCGTCTTTTATAATTTTCGAATTCAGCGTATAATCTTAAATATTTCTCTTCATTTTCATTAGCTTTTAATTGTAATTGCTGAATTTCTTCATCTTTAGGATCAACTGCAGTTTCTTCAGAACTTTCTTCATTCGAACTGTCGTTAGATGAATTATCACTATCAGAAGTACTACCTTCAACACTATCAACTGTTGAAGTTTCTTCATTCTTAACTTCTTGTTCTTCAGTATATTCAGAATTACTTTTTACTGATTCATCTTTTTCTGTCATTTTTTACCCTCCAATATAATTACAATTAAAATTACCATATTTGGTTAAGTAATTGAATCACATTCTGATAACGCATCGCTGTAGGTCCAATAACCGCAATTTGACCTTTTAATGAATTGTCGAAGTGATATTGACTCGTTACAATGGATATATCACTAAGACTTTCATCAATTTCTTTTCCTATCTTAACGTTAATATCATTTGATGTAATTGTCTGGAGCAATTCAGTGATTCTCTCAGATTCTAGATATTGTAAAATTGGTTGAATTGATGAAACATTTGATTCATTTAACGCATCAATTAGTTTAACCTTTCCACCTAGGAAAATGCTATTACTTTGTTTGTTAATATGAGAATTTATCATCTTAACAATGTCATTAATAAATCGATTCTCTTCATTCGAGCTAGCAAAAGAATTAATTTTATTTGATAGTTTGGCGCTCATTTCTAAATTATTGTTACTAATAAAATTAGAAATAGCGATTAATCTATCGGATGATAACTCAAGTGAATAATTCAAGTGAAAATGCTCAACATGACCAGAATTATAAATAATTACTAAAATCATGATCGAATCATTTGCTTTAATCAAATGAACATTATTAATCATTTCTTCACTATGCTTTGGACGTACAACTAAAGTTGCATAATGAGATTTCATTGACAACTCATTTGCAAAGTAGCTTAATGCTGAAGAAATATCATAGTGATTCTCAATCAATAGTTGATTTAAACGTTGTATTTTATTTTTATTTTGACGAGAGGTTTGTTTTAACAATTGATCGACATAAAGTCTAAACCCTTCTTCGGAAGGTGAACGCCCTGAAGAAGAATGCGTCTTCTCTAAAAAGTTCAAATCTTCAAGTAGCTTCATCTCATTCCTTATTGTTGCAGGACTGACATCTAAATGATGTCTATCAATCAAAGCTTTAGAACCTATAGGTTGTCCTAAATCAACATAATCTTCAACAATTGCATTTAAAATGCTTAATTGTCTTTGTGTAATCATGTTTTCACCTCATTAGCACTCTTTTGTTCTAAGTGCTAATTATAATTTATCAAATTGGTCAAAGTAAGTCAACGTTAAAGCTTTACTTTTTGGATTTTTTATTAATTTAATAAGAAAGCTTCAAATACTTCGTTACCTATAACCTTTCCTCTTTCAGTAAGTGAGATGTTTCCGTTCGTTTCAACCAAAAGTTGTTTTGATTTTAAATGAAATATTGTTTCACCAAATATGTCATCTAATGATTGACCAAATTTCACCTCGAAACGTTCACGATTGACTCCTTGATTCATTCTCAAGCCTAAAAACATTTCTTCTTCCATCTTTTCGTTAAAGGTTGGACAACTAGAGGTTAAAACAGGTCGTTTTCCATTATTAATAGCATCAATATAGTGGCGAACTGGATTTAAATTTGTATAGCGTTCACCTTCAACATATCCACTTGCACCTGCTCCAAATCCGTAATATTCCTCGTTAAACCAATACACTTTATTATGATTGGATTCATGATTAGTTTTAGCAAAGTTGGAAATTTCATATTGTTTAAAGTCGGTTTGATTTAATGTTTTCATTAGGTATTGGTACATTTCAGCGCCTAAGTCTTCATTCGGTAATTTCAATTTCCCTTTACGATACATATTATAAAACTGTGTCTTTGGTTCAAGTATTAAACCGTAACTTGAAATATGGTCAATATCCATATTAACTGCTTGGTTTAAACTATCTGCAAAATCATCTATCGTTTGTTCAGGTAAATGGTACATTAAGTCAAGACTTATCGAATTAATACCAGCTTTCCTAGCATTATTTACTGCATTATAGATATCTTGAGTATTATGTGTTCGTCCTAATATTTTTAATAACTCAGGTTTAAACGTTTGCACACCCATTGAAATTCGATTAACACCATACTGTTTAAGTAACTTAACTTTATTTAAAGTAAGTTCATCTGGATTTGCTTCAAAACTAAATTCGCCATTTATCGAGAATTTTGAATTTATCGCTTGTAATAAACGTTCTAATTGCATTTCACTTAGTGCAGTTGGTGTGCCTCCTCCAACGTACATGGTCTCCAGTTTTTTTGTTTTACTAAATGACATTTCTTTTATTAAGGCATCAATGTATTCATCTACTGGCTGTTTATCAATATAATATTTATTGAAATCACAATAAGTACAAATTCTCACACAAAAAGGTATGTGTATGTACGCACTTTTAACTTCCAATGTTACACCCCCCCTTTTTATAACTTAAAAAAGAGATTGAGACTTAGTAATATAAGTTAGTAGCTTCTTTATCAATAATATTCATTATTGTTATGATATCTACCAATATATATTCGTCTCGATCTCTTTTATGTTCTATTCATCATCCATTTTTAGTACAGCTAGGAAAGCGTCTTGAGGAATTTCAACACTACCTACGGCTTTCATTTTAGCCTTTCCTGCTTTTTGCTTTTCAAGTAACTTACGTTTACGGCTAATATCCCCACCATAACATTTAGATAATACATTTTTACCCATTGATTTTATGTTTGTTCTTGCAACAATTTTTTGACCAATAGCTGCTTGTACAGGTACTTCAAATTGTTGACGTGGTATAAGCGTTTTTAATTTTTCAACTAATGCTTTACCACGTTCGTATGCAAAGTCTTTATGAACAATAAAGCTTAAAGCATCAACTTTATCTCCATTAAGTAGGATGTCCATTTTCACTAAGTTACTTTCTTTATTTTCAATAAATTCATAATCAAAAGAAGCGTAACCTTTAGTGTTGGATTTAAGTTGATCAAAGAAATCAAAAACAACTTCAGAAAGTGGTATCTCGTATACGATATTAACTCTAATATCATCTAAATAATCCATATTAATAAATTGTCCACGTTTACGTTGGCATAACTCCATAACTGCTCCAACGTAATCGTTTGGAACCATCATTGTAGCTTTCACATATGGTTCATAAATTGAGTCAATCTTATCTCTTTCTGGCATTTGAGCCGGATTATCTACTGTAACCTCTGATCCATCTTTCATAATACATTGATAAATTACAGATGGCGCGGTAGCAATCAATTCAATACCAAATTCTCTTTCGATTCTTTCTTGAATGATTTCCATGTGAAGCATTCCTAAGAAACCTGTTCTAAAACCAAAACCAAGAGCCTGAGAAGATTCTGGTTCAAATTCTAATGAAGCGTCATTTAATTGTAATTTTTCAAGCGCTTCTCTTAAATCATTATAGTCTTTATTTTCAATTGGGAACAAACCACAATATACCATTGGGTTCATTTTTTTATAACCTTTTAATGGTGCTTCAGCTGGTCTATTAGCATGAGTAATAGTATCACCCACACGTGAGTCATCAACATTTTTGATGCTTGCAATAATATACCCTACATCACCTACAGTTAGTTCTTCGATAGGTAGTTGTTTAGGAGTATTAATGCCTACTTCACTAACTTCAAATTCTTTACCTGTAGCCATCATTTTAATTTTGTCACCAGCTTTAACGACGCCTTCCATCACACGTATTGATGAAATAACACCTCTATAAGGGTCGTATTCTGAATCAAAAATTAATGCTTTCAATGGTTCACTAGGATCACCTTCAGGTGGTGGGACAACTTCTACAATTTTCTCTAAAATATCTTCAATACCAATATTTGACTTTGCACTTGCCATTACTACATCGTCTTGATCTAGACCAATTACATCTTCTAATTCTTGTTTTACTCTTTCAGGTTCAGCTGCAGGTAAATCAATTTTGTTTACTACAGGTAATAATTCTAGATCATTATCAAGTGCTAAATATACGTTTGCTAAAGTTTGTGCTTCAATACCTTGTGCTGCATCCACTACTAATATTGCACCCTCACATGCTGCTAAAGATCGTGAAACCTCGTATGAAAAGTCTACATGCCCTGGTGTATCAATTAAATGAAATGTATAAGTTTGACCATCATTTGCTTCATATTTTAATCGCACAGCATTTAATTTAATTGTAATGCCTCGTTCTCTTTCAAGATCCATTGAATCTAATAATTGATCTTGCATTTCCCTTGTTTCTACAGATTTAGTATTTTCTAAAATTCTATCTGCTAATGTTGATTTACCATGATCAATATGAGCAATAATAGAAAAATTTCGTATATTTTCTCTTCTGTTATAGCGTTCTTGCATATCCATAGCCTATCATTCTCGCTTTCATAAAATTAGCCCGTATATGTATACATCTTTGATATAATAACGTTTTTAATGCTTAATTGCAAACGTAATTGTGCTATTAAAAATTTAAGCATAAGCTTAATAATTCATTACTTACATTACATTTTCATTTTGATTACATACTAATTATAAAGTGTTAAAGAGTGCATTCCAACAGTAATTATGATTTAATTCAGATTTTAATTACACTATACTTAATTAATGATTGCACAAATATGTATGTTTTGATAAAATATTTCTTGTTGTAATCAAAATAAAATTTGATATGCTTAAGATCACTTTTAGGAGGTGACAGTAATGCCAAATATTAAATCTGCTATTAAACGTGTTAGAACAACTGAAAACGCTGAAGCTCGTAATATTTCACAAAAAAACGCTATGCGTACTGCTGTGAAAAATGCTAAAACAGCAATCAACAATAATGCTGATAACAAAGCTGAATTAGTTAACTTCGCTATCAAATCAGTTGATAAAGCTTCACAAAGTAACTTAATTCATTCAAATAAAGCTGATCGCATTAAATCACAATTAATGTCTTCAAGTAAATAATTTGTTAAAAAGCACGGAACATTGTTCCGTGCTTTTTTAATTGTTAGACAAATTCCCATATAATATTAATTATATGTTTATCACTGATTTGATTTAAATATTTGAATTTGATTAATATTTAAAGTGATAAAATAAATAATTCAAGAATTAAATGTTTGTCCATATATGAAGATTTTAGTTTATAATCTGTTTCGGCACAGTTATTAATAATATTTAGTAGTTGACCTAACTCGTAATGACGTACTTGATTTAATGCTAGTTTAACTCTATAAGGGTGAACATTTATGGTCTTAGCAATTTGCTGGCCACTATAGCCCTTTTGAGCAAGAATTTTACATTGATAATATAATCTATAATTACTTGTAATAAGCGCCAGTAATTTTATAGGTTCTTCTTTCATAATTATTAAATCTCTTACTAATTGTATAGCCTTATCTTTCTGGTTCTTCTGAATGAACTCTGTTAAAAGAAAAACATTTTGCTCTAAACTTCTATTTATTATTAAACTAACATCATTTTTAGTAATAGTGGTTCTATCACCTAGGAATAATGAAATTTTGTCTAATTCTTGAGAAACGATATTAAAGTTAACACCAGTTAATTCTATAAACAAATTTAATGCATCTTGTTTTATATCTTTGTAATTCTCGTGTAACTGATTTTGTATCCATGATTTAATTTCTTGTTCTGACATTTGTTCTACTTTTGAAAGTTTACTAGTTTTCTTTAATGTTTTAGTTAGTTTCTTTCTCTCATCTAATTTATTGCTATATATTTCAAAAATGACTAAGTTTTCACCATCGTATTTTTCTAAGAATTCAATAACTTGTTCATTATTTGGTGTAATATCTTTGTTAACTTTTTCACCAGTAAACATGAATGAATTTTTAACAACAATGACTTTTTTCTCAGATATAAAAGGCATAGTTAAAGCTTCTTCAATAACTGTAGACATATCAGTTTCATAAAGATTATATTTAATATAGTTAAAATCATCTTTATCTTCATTTAAGAATGAATGTGTCAGTTCATTGCTTTTCTTTTCAACTAATTCAGGCACTTCACCATATATTGCCATAATGTTATTTGCCATAATTGTGAACTCCCTTTCAAATATCAAACATTTATAATTATACCACGTCTGTATAAAGCCTCACTAGATAAATAGCTAATTTTTGAATTTTATATCTAAATCATGGTCTAAGTCTATCGTTATTTCTCCAACATCTTGTGTGTTTAAAATTGAACTATTTATAGATCTTAGCGTTTGTAACGTTTCTTGATTAGGTAAGTGATATTTATTGTTTTTACCACTTGAAATTATACTTATTGTTGGCTTTATTAAGTTAATAAATGATTCAGAACTGCTAGTCTTACTTCCATGATGAGCAACTTTCAGTATATCAATTTTTGGTAATTGATATATTTTCATTAATTTTGATTCATTATTTTTTGTTACATCACCTGGTAAAAGCATCTTATATCTTTGATATTCAATAAGTAAAATGATGCTATGTTCATTTTTATCATTACTGTTGGGAATATCTCCATGTAAAAATGAAATTTTAGAATTATTTAGTTGAATAAATTGTATCGTTGTAGCATCTATTAATTCAATATTATTGATCTTACATAAACGTTTTATTTTTATTAATTCTATTTCAGAATAGCTATATAAGTTTATATATAACTTTTTGATTCTGATGTGTTGGGCGATATATGGTAATTCACCAATGTGATCTGCATGCGGATGAGTAATAATTAGATGATCAATTTTTGTAATTCTTTTTTGCTTTAATGTTGGTATAATATGATATTTAGCAATATTATGATTATCAATATTACCTATTTTAACCTCTTTACCACCGGTATCAACCATGACAGTTTCTTGTTTCCTTGTTTGAAAGATTAGACTATCCCCTTGACCAACATCAAAGAAGGTTATCGTGCTAACATTTGGTCGAACGTTAAAAACACATAAAACTATAAACACGATAATGAATAAAAACAGAATTTTCATTTTTTTATAACAGAAAAAGATATAAATGAGTACTATTAATAATACAAAAATAGAAAATTCTACTGCCGATTTAGGTGCTATAAAAATTTGATAATATTTAAAAGTTAAGAATAAATCTAAAAGTTTGTTATGAACTATGTATATTTTGTCAAAAACTAAATTAGGCAATGCCGTATCACTTACAAAATGATAAGCAAAGAATAAAAATATGGCTAATGGAAAAATGATAAAACTATAAAATGGAACAAAAATGAGATTGGATAGTAATCCTATCCATTGAATTTGGTTAAAATGATAGATTGAAATTATAGTTGAAGAGAGTTGTGCGATAAATGTAAGTACAAAAATATTTTTAATGAAAATTAATTTTTTAAGAAGAGGAAATGAAATAATAATAAAAAATGAGATTATAAATGAAAATTGGAAACCAATGTCATATAGATAATCAGGCTTGAAAAAGGTCATAACTAAAAATATGAGACCTAGTATATCTATAGAAGCTATTTTTGTTTTATTTGAAATAAGTATGACAGTAGTTGTTGCTAAAATTGCTCTTAGTGCACTTGGTGCAAAACCAGTATAATATGCAAATATTGATAAAAATAAGATGATTAAACCATTAATAATTACTTTAGGAATGTTTAATCTTACAAGTGGTTGATAAATGAGAAATGAAATTGTTGCAATATGTGATCCGCTAACGGCTAATAAATGGTAGATACCGATATCTTTTACTTTATCAATGAAATCAGTATTGATTCCATTTACATCTCCAGTTACTAAAGCGATAACATATTCAGGATGAGATAAACTTGAATTGTTTAATTTTTTAATAATAAAGTCTCTTTGTTTTTCAATTATATTTTTACTTTTAGTAATATGACATGAATTTAAGTCTACATTACTTATAGAGACATACGGAGTATGATTTAAAACACTAATTATCTTGCCTTTAATAACACAAGATTTATTTTCTAGATCCTTTTCTTTTAGATTATTAGAATAAAGGTAATACACGAAAGGTTGATGACTAAGTTCAAATATACCTTTTAATTGTCTCTCTTGTTTCTCTATCTTGGAACCAAATTGAACTTCGGTAGATATATTAGAATTTGACTTAAGAAATTCGTCTTTATTTAAATTATATTCATTGTGAAAGTGTTCAAAAGTTAAGCCGGAAAATAAACAAATAATCAAAAAGAAAATATGTCGTAACTTTAATCTCTTTTGTAGCGAGATAATGATTAACAATAGAGTAATAAGAATGGCAATCCATTTTATATGTATCCATAAAATACCTGATAGAAAAGATAATTCATAAAATATCATAAATTTAGTTAGTCAAATATCGAGCTACATTTTGTGCTGAAAAAGGTATTTTTTTATAATCAATACCCGCTTGATCTAAAAGTTCTAGTGCGTATTTATGATTGTGATAGTCTTCAGCATAGTATATTTGTTTAATACCAGCCTGAATTGTAGATTTTGTGCAATTAAGGCATGGGAAATGAGTAACGTATATAGTAGCTCCATCAGTCGATACACCTTGTTTAGCACATTGTAATAAAGCATTCATTTCGGCGTGAATGGTTCTAATACAGTGGCCATCTTCAATTAAACATCCTTCATCAATACAATGAACTTCTCCAGCTACTGACCCATTATAACCTCCAGCAATAATTCTATTATCTTTAACGATTGTTGCCCCTACTGACAATCTTTGACAAGTTGAGCGCAAAGCTAATAGATGACTTTGCGCCATAAAGTATTCATCCCATTTCAATCTTTCCATTTTCTTCACTCCAATACGTAATTATTATAAATATTATAAAGTATCCTTAAATAGAAGCCAATAATCAATATTAAGTTGTTACATATTCCTTAATTCTTTCAAAAGTTTTATCACCAATACCTTTAATATTTTTCAAGTCTTCAATTGAATGAAACGTATTATTTTTTTGTCTGTAATCAATAATTTCTCTTACTTTAGTAGGACCAACACCCGGGATTTTTAATAATTCTGCTTCGCTTGCAGTATTTATATTGACCTTATTAGTAGATGATGAATTTAAAGACTTACTATGGCCACTTTTATTATTATCGTCATTTTGAGTTATGCGATTTTTATTTTCATTAGCAGAGGGAATATATATCATTTTTTGATCTGTTAACTTTTCAGACAAATTGACCTGACTCAAATCCGCGTCAGTAAGCAATTTAGCTTTATCTAACACATCTTTTATTCGATCTGAACTTTTCATTTTATAAACATTTGGGTGTTCTACTGCACCTTTAATATCTACAAAAACTATTTCGTCTCCATTTTGAATTGTATTAGATTCTATCTTATTATTAGTTTTATCATTATTTTTCAACACATCATGATTTTTTCCTTTTTGATTAGAGTTTACATGAGATGTAACAATAGGTTTAGTATCATTTGTGTCTTCATCTGATTTCGAAAAAATTAGAAATAAAGCTATAGATATAATCACTAATACAGTGATACTCAATTGGAATTTCCATTGCTTAATAATATATAATAACTCTTTTTTATCTTTAAACAAAAAACTCATCTCCTTATATGTATAAACGTTTGAGGAGATGAGTTTACTTTATTTATTTAAAAGCTACGAAGAACAGGCGCTCACCATGATCATCGTGATTATTTCGGTTAAAGTCAATAAATGTTTCGATGTTTTTAAAACCTATTTGATTTAACATGTTTATATAAGTTTCTTTTTCAAAGGTTCTTTGATAGTGAGATTCATTAAATCGTTGATAAGTACCGTTATTGTCTTCTATAAAGAAACTCATGTCGTGATAAACACTAAAAGGTTCATCACCTTCAATGGCTTCCCAAGCTAAAAAGGTTGACTCATTTTCATCAATATAACATTGATTATGAAACAACGTACTCATCTTATAAATAGTGTGAACATCAAATATAAAAACGCCATTTTCTGATAAATGATTGAAAACATTTATAAATGTTTTATTTACATCTTCTATAACAGGTAAATAATTCAGTGAATCACAAAATATTGTTATTACATCAAATTTATTATTAAATGAAAAATCGGTCATATCTCCCTCTAACCATAATACTTGATTAGATTTGTTTGCAGCAATGGCTAGCATATCAGAACTTAAATCCATTCCTGTTACCGAACCAATAGTACTAAGTTGAGCAGTTAAACTGCCTGTCCCACAACCAAGATCAAGAATATTAGGCTTATGATTAAAATTTTGAGAATAATGTTGTACTATCTCAAACCATTTATCATAAGGTTGGTCTTGTGTAAGTTGATCATATACTTGACTCATTTCAACATATTGGGTCATTTAATAAGCAACCTGACCATATGATTCTATTGGTGCATCTTGATAAAGCTTCTCAATATTATAATAATTACGTTCGTCTTTATGGAAGACATGAATAACTACATCTGCCAAATCAATTAAAACCCATCTGGCACTTTGATACCCTTCCATACGTTTGACATCAATAGCTTGTTCATGTGCAACTTCTTTAACTGCTCTAGCAATTGATTGAACTTGACGTTCATTATTGCCGTGACAAATCACAAAATAATCAGTCATATCACTGATGCCTTTCATATTTAGAGAAACAATATCTTCTGCTTTTTTGTTTTCTGTCGCATCGACAGCAATATTTAATAATTCTTCTGAATTCATTTAATCATCCTTTATTCTTTGATCACTATAATTATAATAGTTTAAACATGAAATCGTTTTGCCATAAACTGTAATATCCTTACTGATTAAGAAAAGTACCGTTCGCTTAGAAATTTCATAAATCGTTTTATCTAAGCTACCTTGATTGTATGCCATATCTCTTATTTCTTCAACTCCTGGGGTTTTTCTCCCTGGTTCAATATAATCAGCAATGAATACAAGTTTTTCAGTTTTAGTCATTTCTTTACGTCCAGTTGTATGGTTCTTAATTGCTAGTAAGACTTCTTCATCTTCGACTCCAAATTCTGAGCGCATTATAGCGGCACAGACAGGTCCGTGTAAGATTTCTCCACCATAACTTAATAATTCACTATCTAAATCATGCTGTCTAACAATTTGATACATAGTACTTAAATCATCGTATTTGCAATAATCATGTAATACACCAGCTAAATTAGCTTTATCTTTATCACCATCATAAATTTCTGCTAATTTTACAGCAGTTTCAGCTACTCTTAACGAATGTTTGAATCGTTTTTCAGGTAGTTTATCTTTAATAAGTTCAATAGCTTTATCAATTTTCATAAAATCCTTCCTCTCTTATATAGTCGTGAATACTAGGAGGAACCAAGATATTTATTGGTTGTTTATTTTTTACACGATTTCGAATTAATGAAGAGCTAATATCCATTCTCGGTATTTGAATTGCTATCATTGAATCTTCTATTTCTTGATAGTTAACATCTCTGTTAACAACTACAAACTTGATTAGTTTTTTTAATTTATCAATTTCATACCATTTATCTAGTTGCTTATACTGATCAGTTCCGATAACGAAATAAATCTTAGCATTTTTTTCATTTTTTGCGAAATCTTTTATCGTATCATAAGTATAGCTTTGGCCTCTCCTGTTAAGTTCGATATCACAAATTTCACCAAAACCTAATTCATTAATTGCTAAATTTATCATTTTGATACGATATTTAGCATCTAAATATTCATCGTGAGTTTTTAAAGGTGCCATAAAACTTGGTAGGAAATAAAATTTATCTGGTTGAAGGTGATGATAAACTTCATTAGCAACTAACATGTGTGCAGTGTGTATTGGATTGAATTGACCACCATAGAGAACTATTGTTTTCTTATTCATAACTTATGGTAATGTAATTTCTTTATTATCAACTGATTCTCTATATATTACGATCATAGAACCAATCACCTGTACAATTTCACTTTTAGTTGCATTGCTTAACGCTACCGCTAATTCATTTTTATCATCAAAATTATTTTGTAACACGTGTATTTTAATTAATTCTCTATTTTCAAGTGTATCATCGATTTGAGCAATCATATTTTCATTAATACCTGATTTACCAATTTGAAAAATAGGATCTAAATTGTGAGCTAAACTTCTTAAATATCTTTTTTGTTTTCCTGTTAACATATTAAACTCCTTGTAATTTACTTAATACTGTATTTTTCATTTCTTTTAAGTTTGGTTTTTTTCCCGTCCATATTTTAAAACTTTCAGCGCCCTGATTTATAAACATATCTAAACCATTATGAATCACGTTACCTTTAAGTTCAGCTTCCTTTAATAACTTAGTCTTATATGGAATATAAATAATATCACTGACTAGTGTTCTTGATGATAGATTGTCTAATTTTATAACAGTGTCATCGTTATTATCTAGTCCTGCTGATGTTGTGTTGATGATAATATCAAATTCATCTAAATATTGTTCAGCTTGGTTTAATGAAATAGCATTAATATTCATATCCCATGATTCAAATCTACTCATCGTTCTGTTTGCGATTGTTAATTTAGGTTGAACAATCTTATTAAGTTCATTAGCAATTCCTTTACTTGCGCCACCAGCACCTAGAATAAGAATATAAGCATTAGCTAAATCAGGATATATTTGTTTGAGACCTGAAACATAGCCAATTCCATCTGTGTTATAACCAATCCATTTATTATCAACAATTTTTACAGTATTAACAGCTCCTACTGCTTTTGATTGATCATCAATTTCATCAAGATACTGAATAATACTCTCTTTATGAGGAATTGTCACATTAAATCCAACAATACGCTTATCTTCTATAATATTACGTATATTATGGAAGTCTTCTTTACGTACATGCAAAGCTTCGTACGAATCTTGCATATCTAATGATTTAAAGTTTGCATTATGCATTATTGGAGATAAAGAGTGAGAAATTGGATCGCCTATCACTGCATAATTCATAAATAATCCACCTTACATTATTGAATTTCTTAAGATTACATCAACATTTTTTGGTACACGCACAATAACTTGTGCACCTGATTCAATTGTTATAAACCCTAGACCGGAAATCATTATGTCTTTTTTCTCTTTTCCAGTCTCTAGTCTAACTGCTTTAGTATTACTCATATCAAATTGATCTGGGTTATTTGGTGGTGTTAAAACATTTCCAATTTGATTTCGCCATAAATCATTAGCTTTTTCTGTTTTGGTACGGTGAATATTTAAATCATTTGAAAAATAACAAACTAGCGGTCTTTTTCCACCTGAGACATAATCAATTCTAGATAACCCACCAAAGAATAACGTTTGCCCTTCATTCAGTTGGAAAACTCTTTGCTTAATTTCATTTTTAGGTACGATTGTTTTTAGTTCTTTTTCAGAAACATAGTGTGTCATTTGATGAGATTGAATAATACCAGGAGTATCATACATAAACGTTTTTTCATCTAAAGGTATGTCAATTAAGTCTAATGTAGTACCAGGAAATCTTGATGTAGTAACTACATCTTTCTCTCCTACACTTTGTTCAATCAATTTATTTATAAGTGTAGATTTACCTACGTTTGTTGTGCCTACTATATAAACATCCTGTTTATTTCGATTTTGGTCAATTGATGCTAGAAGATCATCGATACCCCAACCTTTTTGAGCAGATATCAATATAACATCGTCAGCATCTAAGCCATATTTTCTAGCAGTTTTCTTAAGCCATTCTTTTACTCGTCGTTTATTAATCTGTTTTGGTAGAAGATCTAGTTTATTTGCTGCTAAAATAATCTTCTTGTTACCAACTATTCGTTTTAAAGCATTAATAAATGATCCTTCAAAGTCAAATATGTCAACTACATTAACAATAATGCCATTTCGGTCAGACAGTTCATTTAATAAATTTAAAAAATCTTCACTATCCATTCCAACATCTTGAATTTCATTGTAATTTTTTAGTCTAAAACAACGTTGGCAAATAACATCCTCTCTAAAAAGGTTATGTTCAGGAACATAACCAGGTGCACTTTTATCTTCGGACTGAAGTGGCGCACCACAGCCAATACATTTTAATGTGTCATCCAATCAATTTTCCTCCCATTTGATATAGCCTTTATTTTTAAAGTAATTTAATAAGCGACGTTCAATAATACGGTTGAACTTTGTAATAAAACCATCTGTACGTTTAACAGGAACCACCATAATTGTATATAAACCATTTCGATTGCCTCCAAATACATCAGTTAACATTTGGTCTCCAATGACAATCGTTTCTTCTGGATTAATATTCATATGTTTAATAGCTTTTTTAAATGCTTTGCCCATAGGTTTTCTTGCTTTGAAAATAAAATCCACATCTAGATCTTTAGAAAAACTAGATACTCTATCTTCATTGTTGTTAGATACAATTGTAATTGTGATACCTAACTCATTTGCTCTTTTAAACCATTGCTGTATCTCTATAGTTGGAGATTTAACATCCCAACCCACTAAGGTATTATCTAAATCTGTGATAATACCTTTAAAACCAACCTCAGCTAACTTTTCAATATCTATTTGAAATACAGACTTAACGTAGTCGTTTGGCATAAAAAATTTTTTTATTAATCCCATTTATTTATCACCTTTATTATTATTTATAAAATTTTAATTAATGCTTCAACAATTGAACTTGAAGATTTTGCAGCTTCGCCAAGAAATTCTTCAAAAGATATGTCTGCTTTACCATTAGCTAAATCTGAGACTGCACGTGTAACTATAAAAGGAACATGAAATTGATAGCAAGTTTGTGCAATTGCAGTTGCCTCCATTTCAACAGCCATAGCCTCAGGAAACTGTCGTTTAATTGTTAATCGCTGCTCTATACTACCAATAAAACTATCACCACTAACAATTTGGCCAATTTTAGCATTATAATTTTTTTTATTAATTACTGTTTCTACCGATTTAAGTAGTTCTTGATCTGACTTAAATTCTAATGGCATTTGAGGTATTTGACCCAGTTTATAGCCAAATGCTGTTGCATCAACATCATGATAAACAACATCATTACTAATTAACATATCTCCAACAGATAAACTCTCATCTAATGCACCGGCAGATCCAGTGTTGATGATGAGTTTTGGATTGAATTTTTCAATTAATAACGTAGTTGAAATAGCAGCATTTACTTTGCCAATACCACTTTGAGTTAACACTACTTCTTTTGAATTTAATTTCCCTCTATAAAACTTTACATGTGCAACAGAAATTTCATTCATATCTGTTAATTTGTCTTTTAGTATAGCTACTTCTTCTTCCATAGCTCCTATAATTCCAATCATATTAACACCTCAGTCTTTATCTTAGCAATTGCTATTTTATCATATATTTTTATTCATCACGACAATGTTATTAACTCTTTAATTAAAAAAATAAATTCATCTAATATAAAAGCTTTTGGGGTCATGAAGTTAATGCACTAAATTAATTTAAACTTGTAAAAAAAAAGACCATTTCTATTAAAATTTAATAGAAACAGCCTTAAAGAATTATATAAGCACTTTACGAGTGTGCTCATTATTGAAAATTTAGCCTTTCCAAAGCGTAGCTAAATCTTGTAGTGAGAAAATACCAGTTACAATTGTTACAATCACTGCTACTATACCGAAAATAAGCATCCATGTAGGGTGTTTGTAGTCTCCGACTATAGATTTTTTACGACTTGCAATTAAAATAGCCCCAAGTATAATAGGTAAAATCCAACCATTTATTGCACCAGCAATAATAAGTAAACTAATAGGTTTACCAATAAATAAGAAAATTAAAGTCGAAACAACAATAAAGATAATTACAATAAGATTATTTTTAGTCAATAATGATTTATGTAATGTTTTCAAGAATGTAGCACTTGTATATGCTGATCCTATAACAGATGACATAGCAGCAGCAAAAATAACTACACCGAAAATATTTTTACCAATAGGTCCTATTGCGTGTTCAAATACAGATGCAGGTGGGTTATCAGTGCTTAATGTTACTCCAGTAACCACAACTCCTAATACTGCAAGGAATAATAATGTTCTCATAATACCGGTTGTTAATATACCAGCAATAGCAGAACGGTTTACAAATGGTAAGAATTCTTTCCCTTTCATTCCAGAATCTAAAAGTCTGTGTGCACCAGCAAATGTAATATATCCACCCACTGTTCCTCCGACTAGTGTAATAATTGGTAAAATTAATTTAACCGGATGTTCAGGAGCAAATGTGTGAACTAAAGCATCTCCATATGGTGGATTTGAAACAACCATAACATATGCAACTACTAGTATCATAACAACACCTAAAATCATCGATACAACATCCATGATTTTTTGTCCACTTTTACTTACAAAGATTAATATTGAGAAGATAGCTGTAATTGCAGCACCCCATTTAATATCTAATCCAAACATAGCATTTAACCCTAGGCCAGCACCGGCAATATTACCAATATTAAATGCCAGTCCTCCAAATGCAATTAGTATGGAAATTAAAGTACCAAGACCTGGCATAACTTTATTAGATACTTCTTGTCCACGAAGTCCAGTTACTACAAGCACACGCCAAATATTAATTTGTGCTCCAATATCAATTATAATGGAAATTAATATTGCGAATGCGAAGCTAGCGTAAAATTCTGCAGTGAATACAGCGGTTTGAGTTAGAAAAGCTGGTCCAATGGCTGAAGTTGCCATTAAGAATACAGAACCGTACAGTAATCGTCTGTGATTTTTTGTGAATTTAAATTCCTTTTCATTTGGATTAATTTCTTGATTTGGATTTTGGTTTAAGTTTTCTCCCATAATAGCTCCCCCTTATAAGGATTGAATATCAATGCCTTCTTTCGTTAATTTTTCTCTAATTTGCGATACAAATTCTAGTGCATGAGCCCCATCGCCATGCACACAAATCGTATCAGCTTTTAAATCAATTTCTTTTCCGTTTTTACTAACAACTTTGTTTTCAATTACCATTTTTAAAACTTGATCTAAGGCTTCTTCAGTATTAGTGATTACTGCATCTGCCTCTTTACGACTAACGAGTTGACCATTGTCTTCATATCGTCTGTCAGCAAACACTTCAGATGCAGTTCGTAATCCTAATGATTCAGCTTCAGTAATTAATAATGTATTTGATAACCCTACTAAGATTAGTGAAGAATCAAAATCATATACAGCTTGAGCAATTGCATGTGCAATGTTTTTGTCTTTAGCACCTATATTGTAAAGTGCACCATGAGGTTTAACATGATTAATACGTGTTTGATGTACCTTACAAAATCCATCTAACGCACCAAGTTGATAAACAACTAAATTATAGATTTCTTTTGGTGTAATATCCATGTTGCGACGACCAAATCCTTTTAAATCTGGTAATCCAGGATGAGCCCCAATACCTACAGCATTGTCTTTGGCAAGTTTAATTGTGTCATACATGACATTTTCATCGCCAGCATGGAAGCCACAAGCAATATTAGCTGATGTAATTAATGGAATGATTTGATTATCTCCACCGAATGAGTAATTTCCAAACGCCTCACCTAAGTCACAATTTAAGTCTATGCGCATTATAACTCCACTCCTTCGATTATTTGATGTTTTTCAAGGAATTTAATATCTACTTCACTTGCATCATCATTTGCATAAAGTGGGTAACTTAAAACTGCATATAAAAAGTCTGCAGTTGTTGTAAATCCTTCTATAACCATTTCATCAAGTGCTACTTTTAATTTGTTTATAGCTGTTTTTCGATCAGTATCTTTTACTATAACTTTAGCAACTAGCGAATCATAATAAGGTGATACTTGATACCCTGGATACAACAGAGAATCGACACGGATGTTGAAACCTTGAGGTAAATGTAACTTTTTAACTTTACCAGGCGAAGGTTGAAATTTCTTTTCTGGATTTTCAGCATTGATACGTGCTTCAATTACATGTCCATTAAACACAATATCATCTTGAGAAAATGGTAATTTATCATGTTGCATTAAGTATAATTGGGCTTGTAATAAATCTCTATCAGCGCGCATCTCTGTAACAGTATGTTCTACTTGAATACGTGCGTTCATTTCAATAAAGTAGTGTGCATCCTTAGTTACTAAAAATTCAATTGTACCTGCACTTCGATAATTTGATGCTTTTGCGACTGCAACTGCATCTGCACATATCTGTTGGCGTCTCTCTTCAGTTAAAGCGGCACAAGGAGATTCTTCTATTAATTTTTGGTTTTTACGTTGAACCGAGCAATCTCTTTCGCCTAAATGTACATAATTACCTTTACCATCACCAATAATTTGTACTTCCACGTGTTTCGCCACAGGTATAAATGCTTCAACATAAACTCTGTCATCGTTAAAGTATTTTTGTCCTTCGCTTTTCGCTTCTTTAAGGGATTTTTCAAGTTGTTCTGGCTCTTTTACTATACGGATGCCTTTTCCGCCACCACCACTTGCTGCTTTTAAAACAACAGGATAGCCAATTTCTTCAGCTAGTTCCTTTATTTCATCAACTGAATTAACTGCATCTTTAGATCCTGGAATTACAGGAACATCTGCATCATCTACAGTTTGTCGAGCAGTTATTTTATCACCCATTAGTTCCATTGTTTTCTTACTTGGACCAATGAATTGAATATTATTTTCTTCTACTTTTTCAGCAAAAGTTGTACTTTCAGATAAAAAACCATATCCTGGATGGATTGCATTAGCACCTGTAATTTCTGCTGCTCCAATAATTCGCTCAATATTTAAATAACTATCTAAAGGATTTGCTTCACCAATACAAACTGATTGATCAGCTAAACTAACATGTAAACTTTGCTCATCTCCTTTAGCATATATCGCAACGGTCTCGATTCCCATTTCACGACAAGCTCTAATTATACGGACCGCAATTTCTCCTCTATTTGCTACTAAACAACGATACATTTAGCTGTCCCCCTTATTTAACTTTTACTAGTACTTGATCATATTCAACATTTGTACCATGATCTGCTACTATTTCAGCAACTTCTCCATCTACATCGCTAGTTATTTCATTCATAACTTTCATCGCTTCTACATAACCAATAATGTCACCAACTTTAATTTTATCTCCAACTTTAATTTGTGGATCAGTTAACTCTTTACTATCTTGTAAGAAGAAAGTACCCACCATTGGTGAAGAAATTTCTTTAGAAGTTTCTTCACTTGCATTCGTTTGAACTTGTTGTGGATTTTCATCATTTACAGTGTTTGTACTTACTAAGTTTTGGTTTGAAGACACATTAGATGATTGGTAACCCTCAGTGAAATCTAATTCTAATTCGCTTTTATTATCCTTAAATTTAAAACGTTTAACGCCATTTGATTTAACTAAGTTAATAACTTCTTCTATTTTTTTTATATTCATCTATTATTTCTCCTCTTCAATTAATTTTGCTAATTTTTTTGATGTTGCTCGCATTGAATGCATATTAAATATTGGAGCCTTTGTCACTGATTCTAACTTCTCTTCAAAATGTTGATTAAAGTTTTTTAACATAGCATTCGCTTCATCCACAGATATCCATTTAAACTGTATCACATCACCCGGCTTAAATTGAGCTAGTTTTTTAAGATCTAATTGACTCACTGTAGCAATTTTTGTATAACCACCAACTGTTTGTTTATCATTCAAAAGTATTATCGGATTGCCATCATTTGGAACTTGGATACTACCCATCCCTACAGGTTCTGATATGATATCAGCTCCATTATCTGGTGGAATGTTGTCACCGATAAGTCTATATCCCATTCGATCTGATTGATCAGATATTTTATATTCCGATTCAACTAAGGTCTTTCTTTTTTCACGTGAGAAAGCATTTACTTGAGGACCTTCTATAATATGAATAATATTGTCTTGTTCTATTGCATCATAGTCGCTTGATTTTCCAAGATTAACCTTAAAGTTGCTATTTTGCACAACTTTAATATAATCGTCTTTTTTCAAAGCTCTACCATCAAAACCACCTATTTTACTTCTTGTATGTGTAGAGTAGCTACCAGCAACCATTTCAATATCAAGGTGATGACCAAAGAAAATATAACCACGTGCACCCTTTTTTGCTGGTCCAAATTCAAGTACATCGCCTTTATTTGCTAATAAGACATTATTATTGGAAATATTAATATCATTTAACTTTGCATTAAATTGACCACCTGTTATTACAAAGATGTTAGCTTGAGTAAAAGTCAATGTTGGTCCAATGATAGTAAATTCTAGGCTAGGACCGTTATTTCCGATTAGTTCACGTCCTAAGTTATAACTAAATTGATCCATTGCACCAGACCCGGAGAAACCTAAATGTTGATACCCAAAACGGCCTTTATCTTGAACGGTAGTGAAAAGACCTGGTTTCAAAATCTTAATGCCCACTACGAGTCACCCACTTTTCTTTATTAAATCTTCCATCATTGATTTCACTTTCAATTTGATTATACGTCTTCTCATCTATCGAGTAGAATTTAATATAATCACCAGCTTCATACAATGTCATAGGTTCAGAATATTGATCAAAGACTTTTAAAGGTGTTCTTCCAATAATTTGCCATCCTCCAGGTGAATCAGAAGGATATAAACCTGTTTGATTGTTAGCTATTCCAACTGAACCAGCATTAATTTTAACTCTTGGTTCAGATCTTCTAGGAGTATGAATACGTTCGTCTAAACCACCTAAGAATGGGAAACCAGGCATAAAACCTAGCATATATACAAGGTATTCATTAGTTGAATGGATTTGAACAACTTCTTCTGTAGATAAGTTGTTATAACTAGCTACCTCTTCTAAATCAGGTCCCATTTCTAAGTTATATAATACAGGAATATGTATAACATTTTTTTTAGAGTATGTATCCTCTTTCGAAACTTTGAGCTTATCTAATTCTAATTTTTCAATCAATTGTTTGTAATCGATTGAATCATTATTGAAATTAATCATAATAGCTCGATATGATGGGATAACATCTTTAATATCTGGAATATTTTTGGACAGAATATGTTGTGTAGTTAAATCAACCTCTTGATAATTAACCTCACTTATTTCTTCTTTGAAATAAAGCAATAGCGATTGCTCATTTATAACTTTAACTTCCAATCCATTGCCTCCCCTTTAATATTATTAATTGTATATTTGCGCCTTAAAAAGATGATTTAATATTTTAAATAATCATATTTTACCGATATGTATAAAAAATTATAACATTATAATATCTTAGTTGTTTAATAAGTATTTCAAATTATGAATAATAAAAAAAGCGAGATAAAATGTAATCGCTTACTTTATAGTGTAATTAGCAAATAATTCAATTGTATTTACAACGTTATTTAAGCATATAAAACTAATTTTGTCATGAAAAAGTTCATATTTTCAAATTAATTTGATAAAATATATGAATTTTTGTAACATAAAGTATAATTTTATCTTAAAAATTATCATATTCTAGCTGTTAACTTTTTTAATATCACTTTATTAAAGTTAATACAATAGCATTATTGGGTTATTAAAAAAAGCTATGAAAGAAATCATTGATATTTGATTTCTTCATAGCCAATATAAATATGCATTTAATTAATGTAAATAGCAAAATATTTAAAGAGTTTGTAAAACTTTATTCAGAAAAAATCTATCTATTTAATATTTACAATTTTAACATTAATTTCTCCACCATTTGGTAGAGGTACACGAACTTCATCTTTTAAACTTTTACCAATTAAAGCTTTAGCCATTGGTGATTCATTTGAAATTTTACCGTTGAATGCATCTGACTCTGCAGAGCCCACGATTTGATAGCTTTCTTCTTCATCTCCAGGTAACTCAATGAAAGTAACAGTTTTTCCAATTTGTACAACGTTGTTATCACCAGTATCCTCAATGATTAGAGCATATCTAAGCATATGTTCTATACGTTGAATATCTTGTTCGATAAAACCTTGCTCATCTTTAGCGGCATCATATTCTGAGTTCTCAGATAGGTCACCAAATGAACGTGCTACTTTGATTTTTTCAACAACTTCTGGACGTTTAACTGTTTTTAATTCTTCTAATTCTTTTTCTAATTGTTCATAACCCTCTTGAGTCATTGGATATTGTTTTTGATTTTCCATTATGTCATCTTCCTTTTTCAATTAATATAGTTTAGTCATTAAATATATAGTTTTTTGATACATATTGTAATTTACTTATTGTTTACTAACCAATGTTTGAATTTTAGTAGTCATTATATCAATTGCAACCTTGTTACTTCCACCTTCTGGAATGATAATATCTGCATATTTCTTAGTAGGCTCAATAAATTGATTATGCATTGGTTTGACAACATTTAAATATTGGTTAATTACTGATTCCATAGATCGACCACGTTCTTTAGTATCACGAACTAGTCGTCTAAGAATTCTTAAATCTGCATCAGTATCGACGTATATTTTAACATCCATCATATCACGTAGTGTTTTATTTTCTAAAGCAAATATACCTTCTACGATAATAACATCTTTAGGTTCAAATGCAATGGTTTCTTCACTACGTGTATGATTTGAATAATCATATGTAGGAACTTCGACTGCATGACCATTTCGTAAATCTTTTAAATTTTCAATTAGCAAATCATTATCAAATGCAAAGGGATGGTCATAATTTGTTTCTAATCGCTCTTCAAATGTTAAATGTGATTGATCTTTATAATAATAGTCTTGAGCAAGTAATGCGACACTATGGCCTTCTAAATTCTTCATGATTTCGTTTGTAACTGTTGTTTTACCAGATCCTGAACCACCGGCAATACCAATAATTGTTGTGTTTGCCATTATCTAATTTCCTTTCTCATCATGTTCTTAGGATAAATTGGATGATCTACTTTGATTTGTACAATTTGAAGTGGGTGACGTGCAGCATCTAGACTATTGCCCTCCTCATCATATATGGCATCAATAACTTGTCTAAAACTTTGTATTTCAGGTCCAAAGAATTCAATTTCTTGACCTGGTTTAAAGTGATTTCTTTGTTGTATTGTAGCAATTTGAGTAGTTTCATCATAATCTATTACTAATCCACAAAAATCGTAAGGTGATTTTTTATTTTGTTGAACACCAAACATTTGCTCTTCATATCCTGGTGTACCTTCAAAAAATGCTGGTGCAGTATCTCTATTAGCACATTTATCTAATTCTTTTATCCATTCAGGATTAATTTTAAAATTCTCAGGATCTTCAGCATAAGCATCAATAACTTTTCTATAAACTGATACAACTGTAGCTATATAATGAATAGATTTCATTCTCCCTTCTATTTTTAAAGAGTCGATACCGATTTCCATCATTTGAGGTATTGATTCAATTAATTTTAAATCCTTAGGACTCATAGCAAATGGTACGGTGTCTCCATCTTGATAATAAAGATCAAGTTCACCGTCATTATCTACTTCTAATAAATCGTAATCCCAACGACAACTTTGACAACAACCACCTCTGTTAGAGTCTCTAGCTGTCATATGATTACTAAGTGTACAGCGACCTGAATATGCAATACACATTGCACCATGTATAAATGCTTCAATTTCAATGTCTACATTTTCTTTCATTTCTTTCATTTCCATCGCACCAGTTTCACGTGCTAATACCACTCGATCTAAACCTTCTTCTTTCCAGTATTGAACCGCTTTAGTATTAGACAATGACTGTTGTGTCGATAAGTGTATTTCTAATTTAGGAGCAACTTGCTTACAAGTTTCAATAATTAAAGGATCTGCAACAATGATTCCGGTAGCACCCGTTTTTTCTAATTTAATTAAATAATTTTCCAGATCTTTAATATTCTCGTCATGAGCGATAATATTAGTAGTTACGTAAATTTTTGCATTATATTGACTTGCGAATTCAACGCCTTCTTTAATTTCAGCCATAGTAAAATTATCAGCATTAGAACGCAAACCATATTCTTGACCACCTAAAAATACTGCATCTGCACCATAATGTACTGCAATCTTTAATTTTTCTAAATTACCAGCAGGCGCTAATAATTCGGGCTTTTTAATTTTACTTTTCTCTTGTGTTTGAATTTCAGTCAATGTTTTCATTTTTAGCGCCTCCTTTTAATAAACTGTTTGTTTATATAAAAATCCTTCATCAAATGGACGATGTTCTGGTTGGATTGCTTCAATTGGATCTACTAACATGAATTTTTCATCTTCATATGCTTCAGGATCTTCATTATATAAATCTATAGCTTCTCTGTATTGAGCTGTAACAGTATTTATATATTCTTCACTTTGCAGAATTCCATCTATCTTAAAAGAATCAATTCCAGCTTCAAATAGTGGATCGAGTTCTTCAATTAAGCAGATATCATTTGGAGACATTATATGTGTACCATTAAAATCTTCAAATACAGGATATTTATTATCACGTTCTTCGTCATATAGGAGTAACTCTTTATCATCATTTTCACGTTTAATCTTCATTTGTCTATCTTGGAAAGTATAATAGTTCCCAAGCAACATGCGTTTAGATTGGAACATACAAGTCATCCCATGTACTTGAACTTCAATTTCAACATTTGCATTCTCTTTTATATTTATTATTTCATCTAAGTTTAATTCTCTCGCTAGAAGTGCTCGTTTGGCACCTCTTTTTCCCCAATAGTTACATTGGAAATAGTTAGTTACTATAGTTTCAGCATCCCAATTTAGTGGTATCGGATTATGTTGGTTTTTGACATACATGACGACTGCAGGGTCACCAAATATAATTCTGTCTACTCTAACTTCATGTAAGAAATTAATATAGTCTTCCAATGCATTTAAATGATAATTGTGGAAAATGCCATTTACAGCAACATATATTTTTCTATCATGCTCATGCGCTAATTTGACTGCTTGTTTAATATCCTCACGATTAAACTCTCCTGGTAATCTTAACCCAAATTTTTGTTCACCAATGACAAATGCATCTGCACCAATATCTATTAGTGTTTCTAAATGACTTAATGATTTAGGAGTAACGAGTAATTCCGTCATAATTATTCTCCTTTAATTGATATTGCTAACCCATCATCCATATTTATAAAGTTAGTACTGTAATTTTCTAGACTAATTAGCCAATCATTAAATTTTTGAACTTTTTTAACCATTTGCTTAACATTTCTTGAACGTACGATATCTATATTCGATACAAAACCGTGGTATAGAACATTATCTGTAATGACTAGTCCACCATTTCTTAATAGTGGTGTGTAATATTCAAAAAATTTCTTTGATTGAGCTTTTGCTGCATCAATAAAAATAATATCATATTGTTTATCACTGACTTTGTTATATTGCTCTAAAGCATTTCCCTCAATAAGTCTTATTTGTGATGAGTAGCCATAAGTTTCGAAATTTGATTTAGCTTGTGTAATCATTTTCTCATCACGCTCTATAGTCGTAATATGTATATCATTTGATACGGATGCAAATTGCATTGAACTATACCCTATTGCAGTGCCAATTTCTAGAATGTTTTTTGCACGATGTATCCGAATTAATTGTTTAATCATCTCTAGGGATAATCTATCGACAATTGGTACAGCATTTTGCTCCGCATATTCTCTTAACGTTTCAATTTTATTATCTGTTTTACGATGTATATCCAATAAATACTGCTGGTTAGCTTCCATTAATTTACTTCCTTTTTAAAGACAAAATGACATTAAAAAATAAACCAGTCGATATGGAGTTATCCACTAAACTTTAAAAGTTTTAAATAAACTTAACCGTGCTAGGATAACTTATACTTATAAATGTATGACTGATTTAAATATTTATTAAAACTCATTGTCTACCTATAAGAATTTAACTTTAAATATTTTATCATATATTTGATTGTAATTTAAGATGTAATATGTAAAAAAACACGATTTTATCAATCAAAAAAGGAGCAGAATAGAACTCGAATTGAATTCATTATCCCACTCCTTATATAAAATTTCTGTTCTGAATTATAAATTAAATCACATATTGACAGTTCAGTCAGCTAATTTAAATTTGTTTTAGTATTAAATATTAAATCTAGGAAACTATTCTTCCATGTTTGTGTTAACTACTTCTTCAATCATGTCCCATTCTTCATCAGTCTCGATAGGTACTAATTTACCACCATCACCTGATTCATCAGGTTCATTAATCATTGGAATCAATTCAATCATGTCATCATCGTCAGATTGAGCACCTTCCTCAGCTAAAATAACATATTCTTTTTTAAATTCTGGATGATAAAATTCCAACATTTTACGATATAAAACTTCGTTACCATTTTCATCGAATAAAGTTAATAACTCTTCTTCATTACTAATATCTAATTTTACATCGTGGTTATGATTATGTTCAGTCATTGTTTATTACTCCTTTATTGGATTGAATCTAAATAGCCTTGCAATATAAATACTGCTGCCATTTTATCAATTACTTTTTTTCTTTTTTGTCTAGATACATCTGCTTCAAGTAATGAACGCTCTGCTGCCATAGTACTTAATCGTTCATCCCACATAATTATCTCTATATCAGGTAAGCTTTCTTTGAGTAACTCCTTGTATCTTAACGAAGCTTCTCCACGAAAGCCAATAGAATTATTCATATTCTTAGGTAAACCAATTACTACAGAACCAACGTTATGTTCTTTAATAATGGTCACTAATTGATCTATGCCAAAATCTTCTAGTTCCTCGTTAATTCTTAGAGTGTCCAATCCTTGGGCAGTCCAACCCATTAAATCGCTTATAGCTACGCCAACTGTTTTACTACCTACATCCAAACCCAAAATTTTGTGCGTTAACATATACTAGTTCTTGTTCTCTTTTAAATAATTTGAAACGAGTTCTTCCATGATAACGTCACGATCAATGTGGCGAATTTGATTTCGAGCATCATTTTGACGAGGTATATATGCAGGATCACCTGAGAGTAAATATCCTACAATTTGATTTACAGCATTGTAACCACGCTCTTCTAAAGTTCGGTGTACGTTGTTTAACACTGTTTCAACATTATCTTTCGGAATTTCTTCATAGTCAAACTTCATTGTTTTATCAATATTATCCATAGATGCGACACTCCTCTAAAACGAATTATCTTACATACACCAATTTTACACTAGTTGATTACAAAGTTATAGTTTTTTAATGTAATCTTTAATAAAGCGTAATGCTTCTGAGATATTTTCTGGTTGCGTACCGCCACCTTGAGCCATATCTGGACGACCGCCACCTTTACCACCAACTAATGGTGCCATATTCTTAATGATATCTCCAGCTTTAATTTTATCTGTTTGTTCTTTTGGTACAGTTGCTATTAGTGATACCTTTTCACCTAAATCACTGGCTAAGATTATAATAGCATCTTGTTGTTTAGATTTGAAATCATCCATAGTTTGTCTTATTTCTTTAGCATTAGAAACTTCAACTTCTGTAGCTAGTACTTTAAAGCCATTAATTTCTTCAATTTGATCCTCTATATTGCCCATTTTAAGTGAAGTGATTTCCTTATTTCGTTGTTCTAATTGTTTATGAAGGTTCTTTTCTTCCTCTTGTAGCTGGACAATTTTATCAAATACTTGATCATCAGATTTGACTTTAATTTGATCTTTAATAGAATTAAATTTATTTTGAATATCCTCTAGATGTAAGAACGCTGACTTACCAGTAAATGCTTCAATACGTCTAACGCCTGCACCTGTACCTGATTCACTTATAATCTTGAAAAGCCCAATTTCTGCAGTATTATCAACATGTATACCACCACATAGCTCAATTGAGAACGGTGACATATTAACAACGCGCACAATATCTCCATATTTTTCACCGAATAACGCCATAGCACCAATTTGTTTTGCTTCATTAATAGGCATCTCTTGTATATTAACTGAAATACCTCTCCAAATTTCCTCATTTACACGTCTTTCAACTTTATCAATTTCGTCTTGAGTCATCGGACCAAAATGTGAGAAATCGAAACGCAAACGCTCACTTTCAACTAACGAACCTGCTTGATTTACATGTTCACCTAATACTTCTTTTAATGCAGCGTGAAGTAAATGAGTGGCACTATGATTTTTTTGGATGTCTTTTCTTTCATCCCTATTAACACTTGCATCTACATCACTATTAACTGTAACTTGACCAAATTGGATGACACCTTGATGTAAGTTTTGACCATTAGGTGCTTTAGTTACTTCAGTTACTTCAATCTCAAAGTTCTCATTACCTACTGTTCCTCTATCAGCTACTTGCCCACCACTAACTGCATAAAATGGAGTTTCTTTTAAAATGAAATATACAGTTTCTCCTGGTTCAGCAGATTCAACTTTCTCTCCATTATAAATTAAATCAGTTAACGTAGTCTGATAATCTGTAGTTTCATATCCGACAAATTTGCTTTCAGTAGTAATATTTTTAAGAACTTCACTTTGGATTTGCATTGATTGTGAACTTTGTCGAGCTTCTCTAGCTCGTGTACGTTGTTGATCCATTTCTTTTTCAAACGTTGCCATATCCACAGAGATGTTTTCTTGACTAGCTAATTCTTCTGTCAATTCAATTGGGAATCCATAAGTGTCGTATAATTTGAACGCATCTGAACCGTTAATTTCATTATTAGATGATTTAGCTTTAGCTAATAAATTATTCAAAATTGCTAAACCTTCTTGAAGTGTCTCATGGAAACGCTCTTCTTCTGATTTAATAACACGCTTAATAAAATCAGCTTTCTCTTTAACATTTGGATAATATGGCTCCATTATCTCTGCAACGATGTCAACTAACTTATACATAAATGGTTCATTAATGTCGAGAGTTTGACTAAATCTGACTGCTCTACGTAGAAGTCGACGTAAAACGTAACCCCTTCCCTCATTCGCAGGTAAAGCGCCATCAGCAATTGCAAATGCAATTGTACGAATATGGTCCGCTATTACCTTAAAGGCAATATCATGCTCGTTGTTTACTAAATATTTTTTGCCAGCTACATTTTCTACTTCATTAATGATTGGCATAAATAAGTCTGTTTCATAATTTGTTCTTACGTTTTGAGAAACAGAGGCCATTCGTTCAAGACCCATACCCGTATCAATATTTTTATTTGGTAATGGTGTATAAGTGTTGTCTTTATTATGGTTAAATTCACTAAATACTAAGTTCCAAACTTCTAAATATCTTTCATTTTCCCCACCTGGATACATCTCTTCTGATGGATCATCTTGGCCATATTCATCTCCACGATCATAGAAAATTTCAGTGTTAGGACCAGATGGACCCTCACCGATATCCCAGAAATTACCTTCTATTCTAATAATTCGACTTTCTTCTAATCCAATTTCATCATTCCAAATACGATAAGCTTCAGTATCTTCAGGATGAATAGTTACATATAATTTTTCAGGTTCCATGCTCATCCATTTTTCACTAGTTAAAAATTCCCACGCAAAGTGGATTGCTTCTTTTTTGAAATAATCACCAATTGAAAAGTTACCAAGCATTTCGAAAAATGTATGATGTCGTGCAGTAAATCCTACATTTTCAATATCATTTGTTCTAATTGCTTTTTGAGAATTGACTATTCTAGGCTTTCTTGGTGTTTCTCTACCATCGAAATATTTCTTTAAAGTTGCTACACCTGAATTTATCCATAATAATGTATCGTCATCAATTGGCACTAAAGGGGCTGAAGGTTCAACCATATGACCTTTTTCGACGAAGAAATCAATATATTTTTGACGAATTTCACTAGCCTTTAAATTTTTCATTTCCGACACTCCTATATCAACATATTTTATCTAAAAAACACAAAAAACGTTCATCCTCAAAAAAGGGACGAACGTTTTCGCGGTACCACCCTAGTTATAAACAATCTATCTTTAAGCTACAAAAATTATCGCTTGATAGAAAACATTTATCACTCAATTAAAATATAAAAATGACATGAAGTAGCGTTCAACAATATACATTGCACTTTTCACCAACCAGTACATCTCTATATAAGTTATAATTGCCTACTCATCTTCATGCGAACTTAAGATTATTTTAAGTATTTTCAAACTAAATGTCAACGCTCAGCAAAATCATAAGGAGAAACATCACCCATATTAATCATTGGATTGATTTGATATATAGTAGATTCACTTAAAATGATTTGATCATCTTTTGTATCAACGTCGTAAATTGTATCCATTGCCTCTTCATCTTTATTCACAGAAGTATTTGAAATTGTTACATCACTTTCTTTTTGGTCTATATCAAAATATGACAAGATTAGCTCTTGCAATTGTGTATGTCGTATTTGTCCTTGCGTATTTAATCCAATTTCAAATGCGGTTGAATCTCCAAGTAATACTAATGATTGTTTAGCACGTGTAAGTCCTGTATAAAGTATTGGTCGCTGTAACATTCTAAAATACTGCTTAACGATAGGCATAATTACAATTGGAAATTCAGACCCTTGTGATTTATGAATGGATGTGCAATAAGCATGCGTTAATTCTAATAAATCTTGACGAGTGAAAGTAATCTCGTTACCTTCGAAATCAACAACCATAACATCTTTATTTAAAGCATTTTCTTTAGCCCAAAATATACCAACGATTATTCCTATGTCACCATTGAAGATATTATCATTAGGACGATTAACTAACTGAAGAACCTTGTCACCTTTACGAAACTTTATGTCACCAAATTCAATTTCTCGTGTATCTTGTGCCTTGGGGTTTAAAATATCTTGTAATACTTGATTTAATCTTTTAATACCTGCGTTACCTTTATACATAGGCGCCAAGACTTGAATATCACTCATATCATAACCTTTATTAACTGCACTTGAAACTACTTTTTCAACTACTGTAGGAATTTGATCGACATTACAACTTATAAAACTCCTATCATGATAACGCTTTGTAATATCTATTGGCTCACCATGTTTCATACGATGCGCTAAATCGATGATACTTGAACCATCTTGTTGACGATAAACTTCAGTTAGATTAACTCGTGGTATTGCCTTCGAATCAATAAGATCCTTAAAGATTTGACCTGGTCCAACTGAGGGTAATTGATCTTCATCACCGACTAAAATAATTTGTGCATCTAGAGGAACTGCACTTAAAAATTGGTGAAACAACCATGTATCTACCATAGACATTTCGTCAATAATTATGAGCTTTGCTTTAATTTCATTATCTAGAATGTCTTCTGGTTGTGTTTCTTGATTCCATCCAATTAGTCGATGAATTGTCATTGCTTCTAACCCTGTAGATTCTTGCAATCTTTTAGATGCTCTACCTGTCGGAGCTGCCAGGACAATAGGATAGTCATCTTCTTGATAGTCTGAATAATTAAGAGAAAGACCATGTACCTCTGCATAAAGCTCAACGATTCCTTTGATTACTGTTGTTTTACCTGTACCAGGGCCACCGGTTAAAAGCATAATTTTAGAATTAATTGCAGTTTGTAAGGCCTCTTTTTGAGATGGTGCATAAAGCACATTATTACTAGTCTCTATATCCCCTATATGTATCTGCAAATCAGATTGTTCTATTTCTTTTAGCTTATGTTTGTATGTTTTAATTCGATATAAATTTTGAACACTTTTGAGTTCGGAATAATAGAGACTAGGAATGGCGACTCGCTCATTATTTACAATAATTTTTTGTTCCTCATGTAATAATTCGAGAATATTTTCAAGTTGTTTTGAATCGATACTATCACTGGAATGAGTATCCATTAGCATCTCTAATGTCACTTCAATTGCATAATCTAGTGATAAATAGGTGTGACCTTGTTTTATACATTCTTCTTCTAACGTATATAATAATCCTGCTTTCAATCGTTCTGGATCATTAAAACTAATGCCATTATTTCTAGCTAAAGTATCAGCTTTATTAAAACCAATTCCTTTAATATCATAAACGAGTTGATAAGGGTTATTTTCGAGCACGTTTAAAGTCTCGGCTTGGTAAAATTGATATATCGCCATTGATAATTTAGGTCCGAAGCCTAAATCATGTAATCGAATCATAATTTTTTCGGACTCTTGATTGGCGTTAATTTGATCAGCAATCTGCTTTTGTTTCTTTTTCGGTAAATTTGAAACCTTCTCTAAAACTGATGCGTCTGCCATAATATCATTTATCGCATTTTCACCAAGTGTATTTACAATATTTTGAGCAGTTTTTTTACCTATACCTTTGAATAAGTCACTTGATAAATATGTAATTATAGCATCCTTAGTTTGAGGGACCTCTTTTTCAAAAGTGTCGGCTTTCAATTGCTTGCCATAACGTGGGTGCTCTACCACTTGTCCTTTAAAAGTGTATACATCTCCTTCCACAATATTTGGAAAGAACCCTACAACTGTTGGTAAATTACCAAATGATTCATTAGTCTCAATTGTATCCACTTTAATGACTGTATAGAAATTATTATTATTTTGAAATAAAATAGCATCTACAGTACCTTTAATCATTGAATAATCAAATAGTGTAGGGTCAGACATATTACTCCTCCTCATTCTTTATAGCTTCAAACGTTTTCTTAGCATGTTGACTTAACAAGTGATTTGGATCTATAGATATTGCCTTGTCAAAATAAGACATAGCTAAATCAAGATCTTCAGTATCCATGTAAGTGGCTAAACCAAGATTATATAAAGCATCGACATGCTTTGAATCTATAGATAAAACAATTTTCAATTGATTTATAGCCTGGTTAAACATTTCTAAATGACATAGAGCCAGACCATATTGAAATTGAACTTCTGCATCTTGATTATTATCTAATTCTGCTGCAGTCATAAAGTAAGGTAAAGATTCTTTTGGTGCATCTAATTGGTTAAATGACATACCAATCATGTAATTAGTATCTATTTTATCCATATTGTATTTAGATGCCAATTGATATAGTTTAATAGCATCACGGTATTTATCTTGATCGTAATATAGATTGGCTAAATTGTAATACACTGCACCATTTTTATCATCTATCGTAATTGCTCGTTGAAAGAAACGCTCAGCCTTTTCAATTTCATTAATATCAGCTAATACTATTCCTGCATTGATATAATTTTCAATGGTATTTGGTTCTTCTTCTATGTTTTGAAATAAAGCTTTTAAAGCATCTTCAAGTTGACCATTTTGAATCCACTCATAAATCGTATCTTGTTTCGTTATCATGATTCCACCCAATCCTAAAATTATCTTACGAGAAACGCTGTATTTTATAAAATAAAGATGTAGTAGTATTTGGGAGCAAGACATAAACAATATTTTTCGAAAATATATTTCCAGTCAAATACTGCCAATATATATTTGTAGCCTGAGGCATTGAATTATGTCCCAGGCTCTTAACAACTCCATCTTTTGTTTGTTTAATTAAACAACATAACTTAACTGACCTGTTGTTTTAAATACATCATCGATAGTTGCTCCACCTAGACAAACTTCCTCATCATAAAATACAACGGCTTGTCCCGGTGTGATAGCACGTACTGGTTCATCAAATGTAACGCGTAAAGCATTTTGACTTTCACGTTGAACAAACACCTTAGTATCTTTTTGACGATATCTAAATTTAGCAGTACATTCAAATCCGTTGTCCAAATCAACTGGATTTACGAAAGAAAAATCGGAAGCTATTAAATAATCACTATAGAGCGCATCATGATGGAAACCCTGTTCAACGTATAAAATATTGTCTTCTAAATTTTTACCTACAACGAACCATGGATCACCGTCTCCACCGATACCAAGTCCATGTCTTTGACCAATAGTGTAATACATTAATCCACTATGCATTCCCATTTTTTCGCCATTCAACGTACGCATTTCTCCAGCTTGAGCTGGTAAATATTGTGATAAGAATGTTTTGAAATTACGCTCTCCAATAAAACAGATGCCTGTAGAGTCTTTCTTTTTAGCTGTTGCTAAATCTTGCTTTTCTGCTATTTTACGAACTTCTTTTTTATCAATATCTCCAATTGGAAACATAACTTTAGACAATTGTTGTTGAGATAGTTGATTTAAGAAATAAGTTTGATCTTTATTATTATCTACACCTCGTAACATTTCTACATGGCCATCATCATGACGACGTATTCTTGCGTAATGTCCTGTTGCTACGTAATCTGCGCCCAATTTAAGTGCATGCTCTAGAAAAGCTTTAAACTTAATTTCTTTGTTACACATTACATCTGGATTAGGTGTACGACCTTTTTTATATTCATCTAAGAAATAAGTAAAGACTTTATCCCAATATTCTTGTTCGAAATTAACGGCATAATATGGAATACCAATTTGATTACATACTGCGATAACGTCATTATAGTCTTCTGTTGCAGTACAAACACCATTCTCATCAGTGTCATCCCAGTTTTTCATGAATATTCCAATAACATCATACCCTTGCTCTTTAAGCACATGAGCTGTGACTGAACTGTCAACACCGCCAGACATACCTACAACTACACGTATATCTTTATTAGACACATTTATTCCTCCTTAAATTTATGATATATTTTGTGAATTTCAGCTACGATATATTTTATTTCTTGATCAGTTGTTAATTCATTAAAGCTAAATCTTACTGAATGTTTAGCACGTTCTTCATCTTCATACATTGCTGCTAAAACATGAGAAGGTGTTGTTGAACCAGCTGTACATGCTGAACCTGAAGATACATAAATGTTAGCTAGATCTAAAAGTGTTAGCATAGTTTCCACGTCTATGAATGGGAAATATAAATTTAGAATATGTCCTGTTGTATCAACCATAGAACCATTTACCTCAAAAGGAATCGCACGTTCTTGTAGGCTAACTAAGAATAATTCTTTTAATTGCATTAAATGTAAATTATTATTATCTCTATTCTTATGTGCTAATTCTAGTGCTTTTGTTAAACCAACAATTTGTGCTAAATTTTCTGTTCCTGCACGTCGTTTAGTTTCTTGTTCTCCTCCTAGTTGAGAGTACTCTATTGGGGTTTTATCTCTAACTAATAAGACACCTACACCTTTTGGACCGCCGAATTTATGTGCTGTCAAACTTAAAGTATCCATTTTAAATTCTTTAAAATTAATATCTAAATGTCCGATTGCTTGAACTGCATCTACATGCAATAATGCGTTTGACTCGCTAACAATATCTTCTATATCATACATAGGTTCAACAGTTCCAATTTCATTATTAACAAACATTATTGAAACTAAAATAGTGTCATTCGTTAATGCTTCTTTAAGTTGATCTAAATCTATTGCACCTGTATCATCTACATCTAAATAAGTGACATCATATCCTTCTTTTTCTAATTGTTCAAACACGTGTAAGACAGAATGATGCTCAATTTTAGTTGTAATAATGTGATTTCCAAGATGTTCATTTGCGTAAACTAATCCTTTAATGGCTGTATTATTTGATTCAGTTGCGCCACTTGTAAAAATAACTTCGCTAGGCTTAGCATTCAATAATTTAGCAACTGTTCTTCTTGATTCATCTAGATAACGACGTGCATCTCTTCCTATAGAATGAATAGACGATGGATTACCAAAATGTGATTTATAAATTGTCATCATCTCTTCAATTACTTCTGGTTTGACAGGTGTAGTTGCAGCATAATCTGCATATACTTCCATTTTTAAGTACACTCCTCACAATATTATCAATGTTCCTATAATAGCACCTGAATAGATTTTTTTCTATATAGTTGTTTATAAACATAAATTTTTCCATTGTTTAATATTTTAACATTCAACCACTTTAAAAATTAACCCCACATTAACTTATAAATAATTTTAAATGTACTATTAATTAAAGTATCAATATTTTTTCACTAACATTATCGATTATGAGCATTTCAATATAAATTAAACTACATATCTTGTTAAACTAAACCATATTAATTTTATATGAGGAGATGAAAACTGTGGGTAATCTAAAGGTATCTGCATTAAATTTAGTTCCAATAAGAGAAGGTCAGAGTGATAAAGAAGCAATTGAGGATATGATTAGTTTAGCTCAAAAGTTAGATTCACTTAATTATGAAAGATACTGGATTGCTGAACACCATAACGCACCAAATTTAGTAAGTTCAGCAACTTCTCTATTGATTCAACATACACTTGAACATACGAAACGTATTAAAGTTGGATCTGGAGGGATTATGTTACCAAACCATGCTCCTCTAATAGTTGCGGAGCAATTTGGAACAATGGAAACACTTTTCCCAAACAGAGTTAATCTAGGTTTAGGTAGAGCCCCAGGGACTGATATGATGACAGCTAGCGCATTGAGACGTGACCAGCATAATGGTGTCTATGAGTTTCCTGAAGAAGTTGAACAATTACAAACTTATTTTGGACCTGGAAATAAACAAGCTTATGTAAGAGCTTATCCTGCTGTAGGTAAAAATGTACCTTTATATATTCTTGGATCATCTACTGATTCAGCTCATTTAGCTGCACGTAAGGGATTACCTTATGTCTTTGCTGGACATTTTGCACCTCAGCAAATGAAAGAGGCAATTCAAATATATAAAGAACTATTTGAACCTTCTGACGTATTAGACAAGCCTTATATGATTGTATGCTTGAATGCTATAGTAGCTGAAAGTGATGAAGAAGCTGAATACTTGGCAAGCACATTAGCTCAAGTATTTATTGGTATTGCTCGTGGTAGAATGCAACCATTACAACCACCTACAAATGACTTACAAGCTCTTCTAACACCTAGAGAATTTGAAATGGCTAAACAAAGATTTAATGATTCGCTAATAGGTTCAGAGGAAACAGTTAAAGAGAAGTTGGAAGCATTTATAGAAGAATATGGTGAAATTGAAGAACTCATGGGAATCAGCTATATTTATGATCAAGAAAAGCAATTTGAATCATTCACTCGTTTACAGAAAATTATTGAAAAATTGAATCAATAATCAATATTAAAATTTAATATTGATGGATAGCGAGAGAATTAATGCATAATTTGGAGTGGGATATTATTTAATCTCACTCCTTTTATTTGCTAATAAACATATAGGTTTTAATGCTAAAACAACATTAACTTTAATAAAAATGTTTTGAATTACTTAAATTGTAAATACTTCTTTTGATATAAAAAAGCGATAACATTTAATGTTATCGCTTGAAAACTAATTATTTATCATCTTTTTTGTCATCGTTGTTTTTGTCATCGTTGTTTTTGTCAGTATATTCATTGATTTTGTCTTTAACTTTATCAACTTGTTCGTTATCGCTATTTTTAAATTTTTCTGCTGCGTCTTTCGCTTTATCCATGAATCCCATAATGAAATTCTCCTTTCAAATTTAAGAATATTTATATCGATCAAGTATTATGTTAATTCTGAGATACAAAATAAAGAATGTACCTTACTGTTGTAATTATTATTTACCACACACAATTGTATTTAAACATATTTTTTAAATTAAATATAAAACATGTAACCATCAAGTTTATCATCAGTTTCGACATAGTCTGCTAGATATTTTAAAGTAGTATTATCTAATACTTCTCTAACAGCATCTCTCATTCTTAACCATAACTGTTTTTGTGCAGGTGGTTCTGATTCAATACTTTCGACTATCGTAATAGGACCTTCTAGTAAACGAATAATATCGCCTGCTTTAATTTCGTCAGCTGGTACTCTAAGTTGATAACCACCTTTGGCACCACGAACACTTCGAATTAAACCAGCATTTCTTAAAGGGCCAACTAATTGTTCGAGATATAAATCACTCAAACTGTTTTCTTCAGCAATTGACTTTAAAGATACGCATCCTTGCCCTTCTCTTTTAGCAAGGGAAATCATTAAAGTTAAACCGTATCTCCCTTTCGTTGATATTTTCATAACATTACCTCACTTAATTCGAATAATATATAATACCATTTTAGCATTTTTTCAGTTAAGATAGTATTAGAAAGGTGTGAAAATAGTGACTACAGAACCTTTAGCTTCAAGAATGAGACCTACTAACATTGACGAAATCATTTCGCAGCAACATTTAGTAGGACCTAGAGGCATTATAAGACGAATGGTTGAAACCAAAAGATTATCATCAATGATATTTTATGGGCCACCAGGGATTGGTAAAACAAGCATTGCAAAAGCAATTTCTGGTAGCACTGATTATAAATTTAGACAATTAAATGCAGTTACAAATTCAAAAAAAGATATGCAAATGGTAGTCGAAGAAGCCAAAATGTCTGGTCAAGTCATTCTTTTATTAGATGAAATTCACCGGTTAGATAAAGCTAAACAAGATTTCTTATTACCACATTTAGAAAATGGCAAAATCGTCCTAATTGGTGCAACAACCTCAAATCCATATCATGCAATCAATCCAGCTATTCGCTCTAGAGCTCAAATATTCGAACTGTATTCATTAGATCATGATGATGTGCGACTCGCAATTAATAGAGCATTAAATGATTCTCAACGTGGCTTAGCTAATTATCATCCCAAAGTAGATGAAGATGCATTAGAATACTTTGCTACGCAAAGTCAAGGAGATGTTAGAAGTGCTTTAAATGCTCTTGAATTGGCTGTTTTAAGTGCTTCAGTTGAAAATGAAATTAGACATATTACGCTTCAAGATGCTAAAGATTGTTTGCAAAAAGGTGCTTTCGTAAGCGATAAAGATGGAGACATGCACTACGATGTTATGAGTGCTTTTCAAAAATCAATAAGAGGTAGTGATGTAAACGCTGCATTACACTATTTAGCAAGATTAATTGAAGCTGGCGATTTACCGACTATTGTAAGACGCTTATTAGTCATTAGTTATGAAGATGTAGGGTTAGCTTCACCTAATGCGGGACAACGTACGCTTGCAGCCATTCAATCGGCAGAGCGACTGGGGTTTCCTGAAGCGAGAATTCCTCTTAGTCAAGCTGTAATTGAACTTTCCTTATCACCTAAATCCAACTCAGCGATCACTGCTATTGACAGTGCACTTAGTGATATACGTAAAGGTAATATTGGCCAAATTCCTGACCATTTACGAGATGGACATTATGCTGGAGCTAAAGATTTAGGTCGTGCCATAGGTTATAAGTACCCTCATAACTATGAAAATGGATACGTCATTCAACAATACTTGCCAGATAAACTCAAAAATAAAATTTATTATGAGCCTAAAACAACATCAAAAAGTGAACAACAATTTAAAACTATTTATGATAATTTAAGAAACAAAAACTAAAAAAGATTATGAATCAATTAGCCATTATAAATGACTTTTAAATGGCTCTATAATAAATTGGACTGATGACTAAAAATCATCAGTCCAATTTTTATGTTTGAATACAAAAATGGCGCAATTACCTCTATAATTATTACCTACCAAACAAAATAAAAAAGAAGGGGAATGCGCCTATGTGTAAGTCTATATTAAATACATTAAGAATTAAAGATAAAAATCTAAATTTTTCAGATGAAGTGATTGAGAAAAAACACAAAGGACGAATGAGCTTGTTTTACTATGCCGAGCTCACTTATCAACCTACACATTGTGAAAATTGTTCAACTAAAAATGAAAATTTCTCTATAGTAAAAAATGGTAAGAAAACCTCAACGATTACTTTACTTAAAATTATGGAAATGCCCGCTTATTTAGAACTTCAAAAACAAAGATTTTATTGTAAATCATGTGACAGTCATTTTACTGCTAAATCTAATATTGTCGACGCTCATTGTTTTATTTCTAATAAAACAAAACTTGCAGTTTTAGATAAAGCACAAGAATACCGCTCTCAAAAATCTATCGCTAAGTCATGCTTAGTATCATCAATGACTGTGTCTAGAGTGATTAATCAAGCGGAAAGCGACGTAGGTCAGTCTTCTTTTGATACTCTACCTTAACACTTAATGATGGACGAATTTAAAAGTGTTAAAAATGTTATCGGATAAATGAGCTTTATTTATGCAGATGCTGTATCGCACCACATCGTAGATGTGTTAGCGGATCGTAAGTTAAAATCGCTTAAAGATCATTTTTATCGCTATTCTTTAAAACTCAGACAAAAGTCAAAACAGTAACGATTGATATGTATGAACCATATATGTCACTAATCAAACAATTATTTCCTAACGCGAAGATTATTATTGATCGTTTTCATATTTTTCAATCTTTAAATCGAGCGTTAAATATGTCTAGAGTTCATGTAATGAATAGTTATAGAACCTCTAATAGACCGCTTTATAATAAATATAAAAGTTATTGGAAACTATTTCTTAAACCTTTTGAAACGCTAGAAGCATTTAATTATCATAAAGTCCATTTATTTAAAGAGTGGAAAACCGAAAAAGGCATTATAAATTACTTATTAGGTGTAGATGTAGAATTATTTAATACATATCACTACGTTCATGAGCTAAGAAGATTATTAAAAGAAAATCAAATAGAGAAATTTAATCATAAACTCTTTTCTATTCATCTTTCAGATGTGTGTCCTAAATTACACCCAGTCATTAGAACTTTAAGACGCTTAGCAGCTTTCATTGAAAATACTATGACATATTCTAACCTGACCAACGGTCCGTTAGAAGGAATTAATAATAAAATCAAACTCATTAAAATGGTATTTTTTGGTTATAGAAATTATGATAATTTGCGTAATCGAATTATTATAACTTCGCGACTATTTGCCTCAACAACAAAAAAAGAGATTAAACAACCTAAGGTTGCCTAATCTCAATATTGGGACTCATCAGTCCGATTTGACGTAGAGACTTTTAAATTTGATTCATAGTCTATTATTTAAATATTTCCTTTATCCTTAATACGGCGTACAGGTATATTTTTTAAAATGTCGTTTACTACGTAACTCGCACAGATTAATCCTACTGTACTTGGTACAAATGCATTTGATGATGGAGGCATTTGCCCTTTACGATTAATGGCGTTTGCATCTCCAACGGTTGCTTTTACATCTTCACGAATTACAATAGGACTTTCATCAGAAAACACGACAGGTACACCCTTTTTTATACCTTGACGCTTTAGTTTATTACGGATAATTTTAGCCATAGGGTCCATATAAGTTTTAGAAATATCTGCTATTTTAAATCGTGTAGGATCAGTTTTATTAGCTGCCCCCATGCTTGAAATCATCTTAATTCCTCGTTCTAAACACTCTTTCATCAGATGAACTTTATATATTATAGTATCACTTGCATCGATAAAGTAATCAATATCATAATTATTAAATAAATCCTCATATGTCTCCTCAGTATAAAACATGTGAAGTGGTGTTACTTTACAATCAGGGTTAATAAGTTTAATACGTTCTTCCATCAAAGTGACCTTACTTTGTCCAATAGTTGTAGTGAGTGCATGTATTTGACGATTGACATTTGTAATATCTACGTCATCTTTATCGATTAAAATAATATGACCAATATTGGTTCTAACTAATGCTTCGGCAGCAAATGAACCAACACCACCTACCCCAAGAACTGCAACTGTTTTTTCTTTTAATAGATCTAAACCCTCTTGTCCAAATGCTAATTCGTTTCTTGAAAATTGATGTTTCATTTTAAACTCCTTTATAAAAAACAATACGATAACTATATGTTAACAGAAAAAGACAAATAAAAATACGCAAGACATAAAGTCTTGCGTACCGGTAGAGTCCGTGATTGCCGTAGTTATAAAAAGCTTGATCATTCGGCCTGCTATATACAGGTGGGTGCCCTGTTTCTTGTTTTGCAAGTCCTCCAATTGAGGCGTGTGCGCTGCAAGAAAACCTATTGGGCTCCCTGATCAAAAAGTGTTAGGCCCAAATAAAAAGCAAACATACGAACAATACAGATGACTACCTTATGTTTATATATTACCACAGAGGTTTAAATAAAGAAATCCTTATGAACTAGATAGAAATGTATATTTTGTGATTCAAAATTTTAATTATATTAAATTTACATAATATTATTATAGTGTTTATTGGCTAAATATAATTCTGCAACAAAACAAAAAAACACTAAATAAAAGTCACCAAAATCAATTGTGATTTTGATGACTAATGTATTTATATCATTTTATATGTTAAATCTAATGACGAATACGTAAAGAAAGCTCTTCTAATTGTTTGTCTGAGACTTCACCTGGTGCATCTGTAAGCAAGCAAGTCGCAGAAGCTGTTTTAGGGAATGCAATTGTATCACGTAAGTTTGTACGATTAGTTAATAGCATTACTAAACGGTCTAAGCCTAGTGCAATACCGCCATGTGGTGGTGTACCATATTTAAATGCATCTAATAAGAATCCAAATTGTTCTCTAGCTTGTTCTTTAGTGAATCCTAATACTTCAAACATTTTTTCTTGTAATTCACCGTCTGCAATTCTGATTGATCCCCCACCTAATTCATAACCGTTTAAAACGATGTCATAAGCATTCGCTTGTGCATTTTGAGGTTCTGAATCTAATTTACTAATATCTTCTTGTTTAGGTGAAGTAAATGGATGGTGTGCAGCTACATAACGTTTAGCATCTTCATCATATTCTAATAACGGCCAATCTGTTACCCATAAGAAATTAAGTTTATTTTCATCGATTAAACCTAATTCTTTGGCAATTTTAATACGTAAAGCACCTAAACTTTGAGCTACTACATTTGGTTTGTCAGCGACAAACATTACTAAGTCTCCTGATTCAGCCTGTGTAAGTTCTTTTAAAGTCGCAACATTTGAATCTTCAAAGAAACGAGCGATTGGACCACTCAATCCATCATCAACAACTTTTACCCATGCTAAACCTTTAGCACCATAAATATTTACGAATTCTGTTAATGCGTCCATGTCTTTACGAGTATAATTGTCGGCTGCACTTTTAGCTACAATGGCTTTTACTTCGCCATTATTTTCAACAGTATCTTTAAATACTTTAAAGTCCATTTCACGACCTAACTGCGATACATCTTTAAGTTCCATATCAAAACGAGTATCAGGTTTATCTGAACCATATCGTCTCATCGCTTCTTCATAAGTCATTCTAGGGAAAGGACCTGATACGTCAATGCCTTTAACATCTTTAACAACTTTTCGTAACATTTCTTCACCCATTTCAATCACATCTTCTTGATCAACGAAACTCATTTCAATATCGACCTGAGTGAATTCAGGTTGACGATCTGCACGTAAATCTTCATCACGGAAACATTTAACAATTTGATAATATTTGTCAAAACCACTAATCATTAATAATTGTTTAAATAATTGAGGTGATTGTGGTAATGCATAAAATTCTCCTTCATGAACTCGAGAAGGTACTAAATAATCTCTGGCACCTTCTGGCGTAGATTTAGTTAAAACAGGAGTTTCAATATCGAAGAAACCATTGTTATCTAAATATTCACGAATAGAGCGTGTTGTTTGATGTCTCATTTTGAAAGTTTGTGCCAACTCTGGTCGTCTTAAATCTAAATAACGGTATTTTAAACGGATGTTTTCATCAACATTTTGATTTTCTTCATTAATAGAAAATGGTGGTGTTTCTGATTTATTGATAATTGTTATATTAGAAACTTGTACTTCTACTTGACCAGTTTTAATTTTAGGATTCACAGTATCTGGATCTCTCTTTGTTACTGTTCCCTCAACTTCAACTACATATTCTGATCTTACTGATTCAGCTACACTTAAAGCTTCTTCAGAAAAATCAGGGTTAAAGACGATTTGCACGATACCTTCTCTGTCACGTAAATCGACAAAGATTAAACCACCTAAGTCACGACGATTATGAACCCAACCTTTTAAAGTAACTTTTTGGTTTAAAAGTTCTTCTGTAACTAAACCACAATACGTTGTTCTTTTACTCATTTATATTCTCCTTTTTATTATTTATTTTTTTCTTTAAAATAATTTACTAAGTTATTTAAGTTAATAGTTTCTGTTTCACCTGTTGACATGTCTTTGACATCAATCACTTCATTTTCAAGTTCTTGATCACCGATAACAACTGTATATTGAGCATTCAAGCGATCAGCTTGTTTCATTTGTCCTTTAACTTTACGTTGTAAATAATCTTTGTCGGCTTTTATACCCGATTTTCTGAGTTGATTTAAAAGCTTAACGCTATATCGTTCAGCTTCTTCACCCATAGTAACGATGAAAAGATCAAACGTATCCTCGACGTCCAAATCAATTCCTTCTTCTTCAAGCGCCAATAACAATCTTTCAATACTTAAAGCGAAACCAATACCCGTTTGATTTGGTCCATCTAATAATTCAAGCAGTCCATTATATCGACCACCACCACATAAAGTAGTTATTGCACCATCATAATTAGGATTATCCATCATTAATTCAAAAGCAGTGTGTGTGTAATAATCAAGACCACGTACAAGGTTAGGATCTTCAACATATGAAATACCTAAATCATCTAAGTGAGTCTTCACTTCATTAAAGTAAGCTTTTGAATCGTCATTTAAGTAATCAGTAATTCTTGGCGCATTTTTAACCGCTTCTTTATCTCTATCAATTTTGCAATCTAGTATTCTCATTGGATTTGTGTGTAATCTTGATTTACAATCATCACAAAATGTATCTATCACTGGCTCAAAATGACGTATTAGTGCCTCATTATATTCTTTACGTGAATCAGCATCACCAATACTATTGATAACTAATTTTAAATGTTTAAGGCCGAATGATTCATAGATATGCATCACCATAGCTAGAACTTCAGCATCCATGCTCGGATTTTCAGCGCCAATCGCTTCAACACCGAATTGAGTGAATTGACGGTATCGCCCTTTTTGTTTACGTTCATATCTGAACATTGGCCCATTATAATATAATTTAACAGGCTGATTTGGAATACCTTGCATTTTATTCTCAATGTATGAACGTACAACAGCTGCTGTTCCTTCTGGTCTTAAAGTTATGCTTCTGTCACCTTTATCTTTAAAAGTGTACATTTCTTTTTGTACGACATCTGTAGAGTCACCCACGCCACGTGCAAACAAATCTGTACTTTCAAATATAGGCGTGCGAATTTCTTTATAATTATATAATTTCATTAATTTATCAAGTTGATTTTCAATGTAACGCCATTTACTAGAATCTTCAGGTAAGATATCTTGTGTACCTCTAGGAATTCTAATCACACAATCACTCCTTCTTTGTATTTTTACAAACTCCCTTTAATAAAAAAAGTCCCTTATATAGCATTTCTGCTATACAAGGGACGAATCGCCGTGTTGCCACCCTAATTGTAATTAAATTCGTTAGTAAAACTTAATTACCACTCAAAACGTGTAACGTACGTAAAACGGCTTAATCTATTAAAGCACCTGTTCTTGTGTTCAAAGTAATAAATTACTCAGTATAATCTTACAGCCATGGATTATATCTCTTCACAATATCAATTATTGCTACCTCTTTCATTTACACTTTCAAGAATCATAACGGTATTATATATAAAGTTCACTAATTATAATAACGAGTTTATGCTTAGTTTGCAAGCTTTAAGAGGCAAAATATTGTTTTAAACCATCCACTACAGCTTCTTCTACAACTTGTCGATGAATTTGATCTCGTATCATTACCTCATCTGTTGGATTACTTATATATCCTAATTCTAATAACACGGCTGGCTTATTGGTCTGTCTGAGTACTTGGAAGTTCTCTTGTCGAGTTCCTCTATTAGACAACATGGCTTTCTTTTGTATGTTTGTATTTAACGTTTCAGCTAAAGCTTCTTGATTATTTTTATACCAATAAACAGTTGCACCATTAGCATTAGGACTATCAAGAGAATCATTATGTATACTAATGTATGCGTCACCATTAAGTTTTCTATCATCTAAGCTAACATATGTATCATTAGAACGTGTTAATTTAACTGTTGCCCCCTCTTTTTCAAGAGCACGTCTCAATTCTTTAGCTGTTTTTAAAGTATAGTTCTTCTCCAAACTCTTTTTTGAAGTATTACTAGATGCACCCTGGTCATTGCCTCCATGGCCAGGATCTAAGACAATGACCTTATTTTTCAAAGGGTTTACTTTTTTATTCGCATCTGCTTCAATATTTAAGCTTGTGTGCCATCCAGCTATCCAACCTTTTTCAGAACCATCTCTGCTTTCAACTTCTATCCATTTACCTGATTTACTCAATCTAGTAAACGTATCACCTTTTTCGACTTGGTAAATCACAGGATAAGCAGCATTTGGACCAGTTCGTAATTCAGCATTCTCTGAAACTGTAATTCTATTACTCCCTTGATCACTATGATTCATTAGCATAAATAATAATATTAAAAATAATATAAAAGCACCTACAACAATCAATGTTGTCAGATTTTTAAGGTCATGTTTAGATAACCATGCATCTATTTTGTTCATATTATTTTGCCATCCTGACTTTCATAAATAATAGTAACTGGACCATCATTGATAATTTCAACTTCCATATCAGTACCAAATTCACCTGTTTTCACTTTAACGTCATAAGCTTTTAAAGCAGTGTTAAATTTTTCGTATAACACATTGGCTTCTTCAGGATTTTTTGAATTTGAAAATCCTGGTCTATTCCCTTTACGTACATCAGCATATAAAGTAAATTGAGAGATAGATAAAATTTGACCTTCAACTTGTTGGATATTTAAATTAAGTTTGCCATTTTCATCTTCAAACAAACGAGCGTTAATAATCCTTTTAGCAACTGCATCTATATCTGCTTCTGTTGTATCCTTACCTATTCCGACTAAAAGACAGAAACCCTTGTCGATTTCATTGTGAATGCTGTTATTTGTAACTGCTGCTCTTTTTACTCTTTGTACAACTACTTTCATATTAATAGCACCTCATTAATTCCAAACTCTTGACACTGTATATACATCACTTAATTGTTTTAGTTTTTCAACTACACGGAATACATCATTAACATTACGCACCATAACACTAATAGTGATAATTGCATTCTTATCAGTATCAGACCGTCCATTGATTTTAATAATACTTCCGACTGTAGAGTTAACGGCTTGTATTACTTCATTTAATAAACCATTACGATCATATGCACTAACTTCTAAATCTACTTGGTATCGTTGAGTAGAATCTTTAGATTTAACCCACTCAACTGCTATTAATCGTTCTGTTTCATTTTTAACATTTGGACAATCTGTACGGTGCACTTTTATACCATGTCCTTTAGTGATATATCCTACAATATCATCTCCAGGGATTGGATTACAACATTTTGAAAGCTTTATCAATACATTCTCTATACCTTCGACATAGACACCACTATCAGTGATGATATCATCTTTAATTGGAAGTGATTTAATAACTTCCTGCGCCTCGTTTAGCGCTTTTTGTTTATCTTGTATACGTTGTCTTTCGGTCAATTTATTAACAACCTGTAAAGCTGTTACACCACCAAATCCAACTGCTGCAAATAGGTCATCATCATTAGCAAAATTGTATTTCTCATTAACAACTTCTATATTTTTATCAGTTAAAATATCATCTACTCTAAAGCCCTGTTCTTTAATTTCTGCTTCGACCATAAACTTACCTTTTTCAATGTTAGATGAACGGTCTTGTTTTTTAAAGAAACCCTTAATTTTACTTTTAGCACTTGATGATTTAACTATCTTTAGCCAATCTCTACTAGGTCCATAAGAGTGTTTACTTGTACGAATTTCAATAATATCTCCGGTTTGAAGAACATAATCAATAGGAACAATTTTACCATTAACTTTTGCACCAATCATCTTATTTCCGACTTCGCTATGAATAGCATAAGCAAAATCTATTGGAACCGCACCATAAGGCAATTCAATAACATCACTTGCAGGTGTGAAAGCGTACACTTTATCACTTTGTAAATCATATTTCAGTGATTCCATAAATTCTTGTGCGTCAGATGATGTATGATCAGCTTCAGCTAATTCTTTTAACCAATTTAATTTATTTTGAAAATCTTGATTCTTCTCATTAACTGTTTTTCCTTCTTTATATGCCCAATGAGCTGCAACACCATGTTCAGCTATTTCATGCATTTCATATGTTCTAATTTGTATTTCTAAAGGGTCACCATTAGGACCAACGACAGTTGTATGTAGAGATTGATACATATTCTGTTTAGGCATGGCAATATAATCTTTAAATCTTCCAGGCATTGGTTTCCATAATGTATGGACTAACCCTAAAATTGCATAACAATCATTAATAGAATTTACAATTACACGAATAGCTAATAAATCGAATATTTGATCAAACTGCTTTTTCTGCTTCATCATTTTTCGGTATATGCTATAAATATGTTTAGGTCTACCGCTAATTTCTCCAGTGATGTCCATTTTAATCATTTCTGTTTGAATTTTATCTATTGCATTAGCGATATAAGCTTCCCGTTCACTACGCTTTTTCTTCATTAAATTGACAATACGGAAATACTGAACACTGTCTATATATCTAAGTGCAGTATCTTCTAATTCCCATTTAATCGTATTAATACCTAATCTATGTGCCAATGGTGCATAAATTTCTAGTGTCTCTTTAGAGATACGCACTTGTTTTTCTCTAGCCATAGCTTTTAATGTTCTCATGTTATGTAATCTATCGGCTAATTTGACAAGTATCACTCGAACATCTTTTGCAATTGCAATAAATAGTTTACGATGATTTTCTGCTTGTTGTTCTTCTTTAGAACGGTATTTTACCTTTTTAAGTTTAGTAACACCATCGACAATTCGCGCTATTTCTTCATTAAACATATCTTTAACATCGTCAAATGTATATGGCGTATCTTCAATGACATCATGCAGAAAGCCTGCCACTATCGTTGGACCATCTAAACGCATTTCTGTTAATATGCCCGCTACTTGAATAGGATGCATGATATACGGAAGACCATTTTTGCGGAACTGTCCTTGATGGGCTTCATAAGCTATATGGTAACTTTTTAGGACATATTGATAATCATCAGTTGACAAATATGATTTAGCTTTATTTAGCACCTCATCAGCGCTATATGGATACTCGTTATTCAATATATGACACCCCAACTCATTTGTATTTCAAATACTCAACTCATATTCGAATTTTTGAAAATTAAGAAAACATACATTGTCCTTCATTAATCCGAGTATATCATCTATTTAGATATAGAAATGCGAGTATTACTTTAATTTTATCAAATGTTAAAAGAACTACAAAAGCCTTAACATTTTTATAAATAATAGTTCTATGATACTACAAGTTTTTAAATAAATAAATGGTGTTACGCTGAAATCAAATCAAGTAAACAATTTAACGAAAAAAAGGGAATGAGATAGAATCCCATTACGAATTCATTATCTCATTCCCAAAAATTGTTAGACATTAAAAGCATGTACTATGTCTTTTAATTATAGTCACCTATTCATCATATGAAATTAAACTCATCACATCATAATCTTTAATTTTTTCAATACCGTTTAAATATTTAAGTTCAATTATAAATGCAATACCTACGACGATTCCTCCTAGTTTTTCAACTAGTTTAATTGCCGCCTCTATAGTACCTCCAGTAGCTAATAAGTCATCAGTTATAAGAACACGTTGACCTGGTTTAATTGCATCATTGTGCATTGTAAGAACATTTGTACCATATTCTAAGTCATATTCATATCGGATAACTTTACGAGGTAATTTACCCTCTTTTCTCACGGGCGCAAAACCAATACCCATTGAATAAGCTACAGGGCACCCAATTATAAATCCTCTTGCCTCAGGACCTACAACTATATCAACGTCTCTCTCCTTAGCATATTTTACAATTTGATCGGTAGCATAACCATAAGCTTCCCCGTTATCCATAATTGTTGTTATATCTTTAAAACTGACTCCCGGTTTAGGCCAATCTTGCACTTCCGAAACATATTGCTTTAAATCCATATATCTATTTCCTCCTATTTACTAACCCTTCTGTGATTTGATCCAAGTTTTTAATTGCGTAAAATCATCATAAAGTAAAAGTTTCTCAACTTCCATTCTGGATTGTCTTAATTGATAAACACGACTTGTTTCAATATTTTGTTTGTTAGCATTATCTACAATTTTAATTATACCATTTTCGTCAGTTACAAAACCTAACTCATAAAATACTTTAAGCATAAATTTTAAAATATTAGGTTTAACATTCAAATGTTGACATAGTAACATACCCTCTTGTTCAAGATTGGTTTCTTTTTTGGTCATTAGCGCTTTGAAACAGCTTTTAAATTGATTTGACGAGGGCATACCATCAAAATATATACTCTGCTGATGTTGCAAAACTAAATAGAGTTGTGAATAATTTAAGTTTTTGAGACTATCTTTAAGACTGTCTAAATCGTTTGGCAAGTCTCTTAAAATTACTACTTCATGTTCTTGATCGATTTTATCACCATAATAATAGTAATTATGATTCAATTTTTCTTTTTTAGGGTGTATTAAAAAAGCAACTCTAGTATCGTTTGGGTCTATATTTAATTGTTTATGTTTACTTCGGTAATCTAATATTTGTTCTTTATTCGTTGCTATATCTTGAATAATAAACTGTGGTGATTGATTTCCGTTCCATTCATTGATTTGTAAATTTCCTAGTAGATTGATTGGTTGACCAGGTTCAATTTGAGTTGCTAACTGACCATTTTTCCAAAATAGGCTTTGTAATTGTAACTGACCGGTTACTAATTTCAAATGGTTTTTATCTTTTCCAATTGCTCTAACATCAACGACTTCATTATCATCAATTTCCAATAATGGTTTTTCAAAGTCTGTGCCAAATGGACTTAGTCTTTGAATATCACGAATGTTATTTATAGAAATATCATTCTCTTCTAATTTAACTGATACATGTTTTGTCGGCTCTAGTGACGTATGTTCTGATAATTTAAACATCCAGTCATTCAATCCTTGCTCTAAAGCTTCAATATAATCTATTTCCATAGTCATACCCGCAGCCATATGATGACCACCAAACTTAGAAATTAAATCTTGATGTGCACTCAAAATTTCAAACATTGAAACTTGTTCTATACTACGAGCTGATCCTTTAGCATGATTTTGTTCTAAATCAATATTCAGAATTAAGGTAGGTAATGCATATGTCTCAACAATTTTAGATGCTACTATACCTAAGACACCTTCATGCCAATTTTCTTTAGCTAATAGTAAAAATTGATTGCCATTATTCACTTTTTCTTCAGCAATGGCTAGTGCCTCATCAGTTATCTGAGCTACTATTTCTTTACGTTCAACATTAAAATGTTCTACTTGTTCAGCTAGAAATTCAGCTTCTTCTTCATCCTCGGTCATTAATAACTCCGCAGCTAACGATGCATCCTCTAATCTACCAACAGCATTAAGTCGAGGCCCTATAATAAAACCTACAGTTTCTTCGTTAATCGTGTTATTATAACCAGCTTGATTAAGTAATGCTTTAATTTGAATTGGACAGCTTTGATTTAAAAATGATAAACCTTGTTTTACTATAGAACGGTTTTCATCTGTCATTGACACTAAATCTGCTATAGTACCAATCGCAGCTAAACTTACAAAATAATTAGGAGGATTGTCTAATAAAACTTGAGATAATTTGTAAGCTACACCAGCACCGCATAAAAAGTGAAATGGGTATTCATATTCTGGATGCATTGGATGAACGATGGCATACGCTTCAGGCAAAGTACGTCCAATTTCATGATGATCAGTTACTATGACATCAACTCCTAGCTTTTGTACCATTTCAATCTCTTTATGACCTTGTATGCCATTATCGACAGTTATGATGAGAGACACGTCTTCATCATAGGCATTTCTAAATGCAAGTTCATTAGGACCATAACCTTCTGAAAATCGATTAGGAATATACCAACCCACTTCAGCACCTAATGTCTGCAATGTATTAACTAATATAGTTGTAGAAGTGACACCATCGGCATCATAATCACCATATACCAATATACGCTCATTTTTATCAATTGCTTCATTGATTCGAGTCACCGCTTTTTCCATATCACTTAATAGCCATGGATCGTGGTTAATGATAGTTTCATCTAATATAGCTTTAATTGACTCATCATCAGTTATCGATTTACTTTCAAGAAGTTTTTTTATAATCGGTGTTAATTGATATTTTTTTATTAAAGTTTCATTTATGTATTCTGTTGGAGGTTCATAGAGCCAGTTATATTTAGATTTAATCATGTAATTATCCTCCCTTTTTCCAAAAGCCATTATACCGAAAATTCAACTAAATAAAAAGTAAACAACGTTAAGTTGATAAAACTATTAATGATACTAGAAAAAGAGTAGAACATTGAATGCAATGTCCTACTCCCTACTAATTTATACTAAAATCTTTTCATCATTTGATTTTTTCTCTTTGTATACCGTTAATTTACCGTTATCTGCTTTTTTAAGTTGTCGTTTCTTCATTATACCCCATAAAGGTACAGCGATAAATACTGAAGAGAATACACCAGATACTAATCCAATTAATAATGCTAATGCGAAATTGAATAAGCTTGATGCCCCAAATATTAAAATCGCAACTACGACAACAATTACTGTTAAAACAGTATTAACGGAGCGAGTCATTGTTTGACGAATAGAGCGATTAACGATGTCATCGATTTGCTCTGGTTTGGTAATGACTTTAATTTTATGCAGATTTTCTCTTACACGGTCAAATGTTACAATCGTATCATTAATTGAATAACCTACGATAGTTAGTACTGCTGCAATAAATGTAATATCAACTTCCAAACGAAGTAAGCTGAATAATGCAACAATCATAAAGACATCATGCAGTAATGCTAATACTGATGATAGACCCATTCTCCATTCGAATCTTAGTGAAACATAGATAATAATACCTATTGCCGCATAGATAAGAGCCTTCATAGCGTTTTTAGCTAATTCTTGTCCAATCATTGGTGATACTGTATTTACAGTTGGTTTATGACCGTATTCATTGTTCACTTTTTTGTTAAGTTCTACAACTTCATTTTTAGATAAATCTTTCTTAAATTGCACAGTTGCTTGTTTATTCTCACTACCATTTATTTGAACTTGATCTGGAGTTAATCCCATGTCTTTCATCGTACGTTCAACTTTAGGTTGAGACAATTTTGTATCAGAGTCGATATCAACACGCGTACCTGCAGAGAAATCAATGCCTAAGTTTAATTTGAATATACTTAAAATCACAATACCAACAATCAAAATCAGAATACTGAATCCGATTAATGGTTTGGCTAATTTAACAAAATTCCACTTTTCATATGAAGTTTTAAGATCATGAACATTTACACCTTCATTAATATCATGTCTATTTTTCTTACTAACTCCAAATAGCCAGAATTTCTTCTTAAAGTAATTAGATGATACAAGTAATGATAATAAACCTCTTGATAAAAATACAGCTGTTACAAATATCATAAGAATACCTAAAAGTAACATTGTCGCAAAACCTTTTACTGAACTTTCACCGAAGAAGAATAATACACCCGCAGCAATAACTGTAGTTAAGTTCGAGTCAAATATCGTTAAGAATGAACTCTTGTTTGCTTTAGAGTAGGCTTGTTTTAACGTCCTACCAATTCGCAATTCATCTTTTATCCGTTCATACATAATTATGTTCGCATCTACAGCCATACCTACACCGAGTACGAGAGCTGCTAATCCTGGTAATGTAAGAACACCAGAAATGAAATTAAATGCTATTAATGTAAGATAAATATAAACAGTCAATGAGATGATAGCAACTAAACCAGGTAGCCTATAGAAACCGACCATAAATAGATATATAATTGCTACGCCTATCGCTGATGCAAACATTGTTTTATCAAGTGCATCTTGACCAAACTGTGCACCTACTGAATTAGAATAAATTTCTTTTAAATCAACAGGTAGTGAACCAGCATTTAGTAATTCTGCAATTTGTTTAGCTCTTTCTACACCTTGTTGACCATGGAATCCACCTGAAATTTCAACACTATCTGAATTAATAGGTTGATCTACTGAAGCAGCTGAAATGTATTTACGTTTATCTTCAGTTTTTTCTAACTCTTTATGGTAGCTATCACCTTTTTTATAATCAAGCCATACTACCATCATATTTTCTTGTTTTTTCGAAATTTCTTCTGTTACTTTTTTAAATTTAGCACGATCTTTTAATTTAAATGTAACAGCTGGTTCATTAGTACCTTGCTTAAATTCTTGTTTAGCTGAACCTTGTACAATATCTTTACCAGTTAATTTAACTTTATCATTGGCATCACGAATAGTTAAATTGGCTTGGGAAGACAATATTTTACGAGCTTCATCTGGATCTTTAACACCTGCTAATTGAACTCTAATTCTGTCTGGATCCTCAACTTGAATATGAGGTTCAGATACACCGAGAACATTGACACGATTTTCCAAAGTTCTAGCAGTCGATTGTAAGGCTTTCTCATCAATTTTTTTATCACCATCTAATGGTTTAACTTGATAAAGAACTTCAAATCCACCTTGTAAATCTAATCCAAGATTTACGTTTTTAACTACATTCTTATATGTAAGCCCCATTCCAACGAACAAAACGGCTACAATTAGTATGAATGCAATTATCCTACTAAATTTCTTCACATGAACACCTCATTGTTTACTTATGTACTAAGAATAATCTTTTAATAAACCATGTGCAAGTTAATTAAAAATTACATAGTTATTACATGACCTATATATATTAACATACTACATCTTTTAGTTAAATTAAGATTATTACGCATATACATATAATATAAAAAACTGTCAACATAGTATGAACTTTGTCGACAGTTTTAAATAAATAAATAAATTTCATTTCCCCTTAACTTTAAGAAGGGTCTACTTGTTTAATTGCTGGTTTTTCAAAAGTCATTTCTGTTCCATGACCATTAACTGTGATAACAACTGTAGTTTCATCAACAGCTTTAACAGTTCCTTTCAAACCACCAATAGTAGTAATACGTTGACCAGATTCGATTCGGCTAATCATTTCACGATGTTCTTTAGCACGTTTTTGTTGAGGTCGAATTAAAAAGAAATAAAATACTATAATTAAAATTATAGGTAAAATAAGTGCTGAAACGTTCATTATGTTGTCTCCTTATTAGAAATTTTTAGGGTTTTCTACATTAAGCCCATATTGTTCAAAGAATTCATCTTTAAAATCTAAAAGACGATCTTCTCGAATAGCTTGTCTAATATCTTCCATCAATTTTAGCAGAAAATGTAAATTATGAATAGTAGTAAGACGGATACCAAAAGTTTCTTCAGCTTTAATCAGATGTCTGATATAAGCACGTGAATAATTCTTACATGTGTAGCAATCACAATTTTCATCTAGTGGTTTAAAATCGTTTGCATATTTAGCATTCTTAATTACTAATCTTCCATTTGAAGTCATACATGTACCATTTCTAGCAATACGCGTTGGTAATACACAATCAAACATATCCATGCCACGTATGCTACATTCAATTAATGCATCAGGAGAACCTACGCCCATTAAATAACGAGGTTTATCATCTGGCATATATTGCACTGTATGTTCAACCATTTCATACATAACTGGTTTAGGTTCGCCTACCGACAATCCACCAATAGCATATCCAGGGAAATCTAAAGCAACTAATTCCTTAGCGCTTTGTTCTCTTAAATCTTTATATTCGCCACCTTGAATAATACCAAAGAGTGCTTGGTCCTCTGGGCGCTTATGTGCGTTTAAACAACGCTCAGCCCATCTCGTAGTGCGTTCAATTGAATCCTTAACATACTTATATTCAGAAGGCATAGGTGGGCATTCATCGAAAGCCATCATTATATCTGAACCTAAGTCATTTTGTATTTCCATTGATTTCTCTGGACTTAAAAATAACTTTGATCCATTTGTATGGTGTCTAAACTCAACACCTTCTTCAGTTATCTTACGGAGATTACTTAAACTAAATACTTGGAAACCACCTGAATCAGTAAGAATAGGGCCATCCCAATTCATAAACTTATGCAGACCCCCAGCTTGTTTGATAATATCATTTCCAGGTTGTAACCACAAATGATACGTATTTCCTAATATTATTTTCGCTTCTATTTGTCTTAATTCTTCAGGACTCATTGTTTTAACAGTTGCTTTTGTTCCTACCGGCATAAACATAGGCGTTTCAAAAGAACCGTGCGGTGTATGAACGATACCTAAACGTGCACCTGATTGTTTACAAGTCTTTATATGTTCATAAGTTACTGCTGGCATATTTAATACCTCTCATTCATTAAATAATTAACATCGCATCTCCAAAACTGAAAAATCTATATTCTAGTTTAACAGCTTCTTTATATGCGTTTAAAATGTTTTCTCGACTACTAAATGCTGATACAAGCATGACTAAAGTTGATTTAGGTAAATGGAAATTAGTAATTAAACCATCTATAGCTTTATATGTAAATCCTGGATATATAAAAATATCAGTCCATCCACTAACAGCTACAAATTCATTGTAATCACGACGAATAGTCTCTAGAGTCCTTGTTGAGGTTGTACCTACAGAAATGATTCTATGACCTTCTTTTTTTGTTTGATTTAATAAGTCAGCTGTTTCTTGGCTCATTTGATAATATTCACTATGCATTTCATGGTCATTAATATCTTCAACACTTACAGGTCTAAATGTTCCTAATCCAACATGCAATGTTATAAATGCAATATTTATACCTTTTGCTCTAATTTCATGTAAAAGTTCATCTGTAAAATGCAACCCTGCTGTTGGTGCTGCTGCAGAACCACTTTCTTTAGCGTAGACAGTTTGATAGCGGTCAGGATCATCTAACCGTTCTTTTATATATGGCGGTAAAGGCATTTCACCGAGTTCATTTAATCTTTCCTCAAGAATTCCTTCATAATGCAAACGCATGATACGTCCACCTTGATCCAATTCCTCTATACATTCAGCTATAATCTTACCCTCTCCGAAAGACAACTTATTCCCAACTTTAATTCGCTTTGCTGGTTTAAGTAAAACTTCCCAATCATTATTCTCAATTCGAGTAAGCATAAGCATTTCAACTTTTGCACCAGTCTCTTCTTTTAAACCAAATAATCGTGCAGGCATAACACGTGTATCATTTAAGACAAGTGTATCACCAGTTTCCAAGTAATCAATGACATCTTTAAAATGTTTGTGTTCAATGTTACCACTGTGTCTACCTAACACTAACAATCTACTTTGGTCTCTATCTTTTAAAGGGGTCTGAGCAATTAATGATTCAGGCAGGTCATAATCAAATTCCTCAACATTCATTTTTTATATCCCTCATTTATTAAAATTTTTGAAATGTTCGTATGCAAATGCAGTAGCTTTTCTACCTCTTGGTGTACGCTCTATAAATCCTTTTTGAATTAAAAAAGGCTCATAGACATCTTCAATTGTTATACGCTCCTCACCGATTGAAACAGCTATAGTATCAAGACCCACAGGACCACCATCATATTGATTAATGATGCATCTCATCATTTTATGATCAATGTAGTCTAAACCTTCTGCATCTACTTGAAGCAATTGTAAAGCTTGTTTAGTTGTCTCAATATAAATCTGTTCATCTTCATTGACTTGTTGAAAATCTCTAACTCGTTTCAATAAACGATTTGCGACTCGAGGCGTTCCTCGTGAACGTTTAGCTAACTCAGTTGCACTTTCATCATCAATTTTTGTATTTAACACTTCTGCTGTTCGAATTATAATTTCCTTTAAATCATTTTCATTATAATATTCTAATCTCAGATGAACGCCAAATCTATCTCTTAGTGGACCAGTTAAGCTTCCAGCCCGTGTAGTCGCACCTACTAGCGTAAATGGAGGCAAATCTATTCTAATACTACGAGCTTCATCACCTTTTCCAATGATAATATCAATGAAGAAATCCTCCATCGCTGAATATAAAACTTCTTCAACGGTGCTGCTTAAACGATGAATTTCGTCAATAAATAGTACATCCCCAGGTTGCAAACCAGATAGTATTGCTGCTAAGTCACCTGGTCTATCTAATGAAGGACCTGAGACAGTTCTTATATTAACGTTCATTTCATTTGCGATAATATTGGATAGTGTTGTTTTACCTAATCCTGGTGGTCCGAATAGAAGTACATGATCTAATGGCTCTTCACGTAGTTTAGCAGCTTTAATGAATACTTCTAAGTTGTTCTTTATTGATGATTGCCCAATATATTGTTTTAACATTGTTGGTCTAAGTGATAATTCGAAAGAAGTTTCTTCACTATGCAAAGATTGATCAACCATTCTGTCATCCATAGTTTCTCCCCCCCAGTTACATTAGTAGTTGTAAATAATATGATTTTTATAATTTAAGACACAAGTGTTTTTAGTCCTAGTTTTACTGCTTTATCAACAGAATCAAATGTTGATTTGTTGAGTACTTTTTCAACTTTAGAAATTTCTCGTTTTGAGTAACCTAAAGCTTCTAGGGCGAGTAATGCTTCTTTAACTAGTTTTTCGTTATTTGAACTTTCTTCATTGATGCTTAAAAGTGTCTCAGTTGTTTCATTTGTAATTTGAACTTTGCCTTTTAGATCCAGCACAATTTGACGTGCAGTTTTCTTACCAATACCTGGAAACTTAGTCAAATAAACATCATTCTCATTTTCAATTGCTATTTTAACTTCATTTGGTGTACTAGTAGCTAAAATTGCTAATGCAGACTTTGGACCTATACCTGTAACTTTGATTAAACTTAAGAACATATCTTTTTCTTCTTCATTAATAAATCCATAAAGTAACTGAGCATCTTCTCTAACAATTAAAGATGTATAAATTACTAATTCTTTCTCCAAATATTTTTGAAATCGATAGGAATTTGGAGTCTGAATTTCATATCCAACCCCATTAGTTGATTCAACAACTACATGCGTTGGAAATAATTGCGTCAATTTACCTCTAATATAAGCGTACATTCGTTACCTTCCTTACATACTCATACTTATTAATTCAACTTTAGAAACATGTTCAATATTTCTTAATGCCTTTATAATTTCATCAATTGAAATGGTGGTATCTTTTGCGCTAAGTGATAATGTTATCGTAGCTTTCTCTTCCATTGGTACACTTTGATGTATAGTAAGAACAGATAATTGCAATTTAGAAACCTTATTAAGTACTTGCGCTAACATCCCAACAATATCATTAACATAAAGAATAAGCGTAAATTCACGATGATTTAACATTTTTTCATCTACAGGGAAGATTGTTTCTCTATATTTATAAAATGCACTACGTGAAAGATCAAATAATTTAACAGCTTCATAAATGGACAATTCCGGATTATTTTTTAAAGCATCTTTAATTTTTAATGTTTTTACCACTGATTCAGGTAAGACATCTTCACGTATCAAGTAAAACTTTTTATAATCTTTGTTGTCCACTGTTAGCACTCCTATTCTACAAATTCAAATTCTCCACCTAAAATTCTAACGATGTCTCCATTACTACAGCCACGTTCTCTCAGTGCATCATCAATACCCATTGAACGCATTTGTCTAGCAAACCTTCTTACTGCTGGGTCACTATTAAAGTCTGTCATTTTGAACATTCTCTCAATTGCATTACCACTTACTACATACGCACCATCGTCGTCTCTAGTGATAGTGAATTTATCTTGAGAAGGCGTATGTTTATAAAGTACACGGTTAACACCTATTTCTTCATCGTTATCAACGCTAAAGTCAATATCTTTAACTTCATCTAATTTATCTGCTATAGCGTATAATAACTGTTCAATATTATCTCTTGTAATTGTAGAAACAGGAATTATCGTAATGCTATCATCTACTTGTTCTTTAAATAAAGTTAAATTATCTTGTGCATCGGGCATATCCATTTTATTAGCGACCACAATTTGAGGTCTATCCTCTAATCGTTGTTTATAATTTATTAATTCTTTATTTATAATTTGGTAATCATCAAATGGATCTCTACCTTCTGATCCACTCATATCTATCATATGAACAATCACTTTTGTACGTTCAACATGTCTTAAAAACTGATGTCCTAATCCAACACCATCTGAAGCACCTTCAATTAAACCTGGTAAATCGGCCATAACAAAACTTCTATTGTCAGGTGTTGAAACGACACCTAAATTTGGCTTAATTGTAGTAAAATGATACGCACCAATCTTTGGTTTTGCTTTTGAAACTATTGACAATAATGTTGATTTACCAACACTAGGGAATCCAACTAATCCAACATCTGCTAATAATTTAAGCTCTATTATTACATCTAATTCTTCACCTGGCTCACCATTTTCACTAAAGTCTGGTGCTGGGTTTCTAGGTGTAGCAAAACGAGAGTTACCTCGTCCACCTCGTCCACCACGAGCTACAACAGCACGTTGGCCATCTTCAACAAGGTCAGCTAATACTTCATCAGTTTCCACACTTTTGATTATTGTACCAGGAGGTACTTTTAACACTAAATCATCTGCACCTCTACCATGCATATTACTACTTTGCCCATTCTCGCCCTTTTTAGCTTTAAAATGACGTTGGTATCTAAAATCTAATAATGTTCTTAATCCCTCATCTACTTCAAAAACAACTGATGCGCCCTTACCACCGTCGCCACCAGCTGGTCCTCCAAACGGAACATATTTCTCTCTTCTATAGGCAGTGATACCATTACCACCATCACCAGCTTTAAGAGATATTGTAACTTGATCGACAAACATATATCTCACCTCTTTTACGATTTGTTCTTTAATGACAACATTATAACATTATCCATTAAAGCATGAAAAATTAACACTATAAAGTTACTACTTTTGTATTAAAACAAAATAAAACACCAGAAGTATTCACTTCTGGTGTTAACTAGACAAAATTATTCAGCTACTGCGTATACAGAAACTTGTTTTTTGTCGCGACCTTTACGTTCGAAACGAACAACGCCGTCGATTTTAGCGAATAATGTATCATCGCCACCACGACCTACATTTTCACCAGGATAAATTTTAGTACCACGTTGACGGTATAAAATAGAACCGCCTGTAACGTATTGACCATCAGCACGTTTAGCACCTAAACGTTTTGATTCTGAGTCACGACCGTTTTTAGTAGAACTTACCCCTTTTTTAGATGCGAAGAACTGTAAGTTTAATTTTAACATCGGGATACACCTCACTTGTAATTTAATCTGATATTTTCATTATATTCATCTTCAATCGTTTGTAAAGAAACTAACATTGCTTGAAGAATTAATTGCGCTTGTTCATTGTTTGTATCTACACTTCTTATATGAAAATGACCTCCATCATCCTCATAGTCAATGTCTGGTTTCTCAGAAGTTAAACCTAGAATTGCATTAACGCTTCCAAATAAAACCGCTGAGGCACCTGCACAAACAATGTCATGTCCATATTCACCATGATTAGCATGACCATCCATAATAACGTCTGTTACTTTTCCACTATCATTAATAGTGATGTCAACTGTAATCATAAATTAAGCGTTGATTTTATCAATAGTTAATTTAGTATATGGTTGACGATGGCCTTTTTTACGTTTAGAGTCTTTACGACGTTTATACGTAAATACAGTGATTTTTTTACCGCGACCTTGTTTGTTAACTGTAGCAGTAACAGTAGCACCTTCAACAGTTGGGGCACCAACTTTAACTGAATCGCCACCTACAAATAATACTTTATCAAATGTGAATGAGTCACCTTCATTAACATCTAATTTTTCAACGAAGATTTCTTGACCTTCTTCTACTTTAATTTGTTTACCGCCTGTTTCGATAATAGCAAACATACTTTGCACCTCCTATATTAATAAGTCACGCCATATATAGGTGACATTAAAAATGTTCTTAAACCTATATTTGAGCGGTTGTATGTAGCTATAAAACTACTCAACTATTGCATCTTACCATTACTAAATACCGGTGTCAATCTTGTATATGAGTTTTTTTCATAAATTTTATAAAAACTGGGAAAAGTATAATAAGTAAAATGACATTTAATATAATAGTTGGAATCATTCTTAATAAGATGAAATTGATTATATCAATATTAGCAAATCCAATCACACCATAAATAATTGCTACGTAAATTTCGAAAACAATAATACTAATAATACTCAAAATACAAATCATTGTATAATCTCGATAAAAAACTTTAAGAAATTTATCAAATATAACGACAAGTGCTAAGTAACCAAACATATATAATCCATAGACACTGCCGACATATATATCAGTTACGATTCCAAACAGAATTGCGAATATTAATCCGATTCCAAAGCCACGATAAATCGTTATCAACAAAATATACAACAAAATTAAGTGAGGAATAAAATTAAACTCGAAATGACCAAGATGCATTGGGATTAGAAGTCCAATGATACTGTCAATGTAAAACAGTACTACACCAACGATTAAGTACAAAAATACTCTCATCAATTGTCCCTGCTTTCATCGGCAGCGTTGTCAGGATCTTTTTTGGCGATATATATGTGGCTAATATCGGATAAATTAGCGCCTGTTTTAACTCTAACTTCTTTTGCTAATCCATACTCATCATTTTCAACTTTGGTCACTTCACCTATGTATAAATCACTTGGTAATTGATCGGCCAACCCACTAGTTATGACCTTATCGCCTTTTGAAATCTTATCTTTATTATTGATATTGCCAATGACTAGTTCTTGATTCTTTTTATCATACTGGTCGATTAAGCCAAATACATTTTTAGAATCGTGTTGAATGTTAACAGACAATTTACCTGTTCTAGTGTTAGTAGATAATAAGTCTACTTGTGCTGAAAATTGGTTAACTTTCGTTACTCTTCCAACTAAACCTTCAGCTGTCATAACAGCCATATTTGATTTAACACCGTCTTTATTTCCTTTATCAATGATTACTGTATTCATCCATTGGTCAGCATTTCTAGCGATTACAGCACCAGAAATTGGATCATATTTAGAAATATCAGTCATATCTAATTCTTTTTTTAAATCTTTATTTTCCGCTTCTAACTTTTCATTTTTAGCCTCTAGTTGTTTTACTTTCTTGTTGTCAGTTGTTTTATTTGAGCTAAAAAGATTATTTATCGCTCCAGTAACAAAATTGACAGGATAGCTCACGACTCTTTGCCCAAGAGAAACAGAATCCCCCACATATTGTTCAGGAGGTGATTGTGTATGTGACCTTAATGACAAACCAATCAGTGCAATAAAAATTATAACCGCACAAAAAACAACAATTAATTTGTTATTTTTAAAAAACTTTTGCACTTATAACACCTCTACAAATTCTTATTTAAATCATCCTTTATTATTTTATATTACTCGTTGTTTGAAATAAAGCACTAAGTTCATTCTATATCAACATCTTTAATTAAAAAAGAGATTAGATATCACGACTATTACGCAATGCGTCAAATAGTTAGTGGTACCTAATCTTAATAAACTCAGTATGAACTCAATTTAGTTATTTATCTTTATCCTTTTTATCATCATCACTATAAAGTTTTTCATCTTTTCTCCATTTAGCGAAAAGATTTTGTGCTTTAGCTTGTTCATTTGCTTGTTTTTCTTTAGATTGTTCAGACATGTATCACACCAACCTTTAAAATATAGTTTATAACTTAACCATAACGTAGAAAATAAACTAGTTCAATTATGAAAACTTAATTAATATGCATCAAAAGGCTTTAATTCAATATATTGACCAAGTGCATTCAAATCTTGTTCCATTTCTATTTCAGTTCGATATACTTTTATCTGATCACTACCAAATTTATAAATAATGAATTCGTCATTACGTTGTCCAGCAATGTAATTGTCATTATATCCCATTCTTCCTAAGCATGATACCGCCATAAACTCTTTCTTATCTATGTATTTAAATACATTTTTTGTTTGACTTGCCGGGATATTTTGTAAAATATCATTATCCTCAAGCACATAACGCTTACCTTTTGTTGATATGTTATGAGGACGATTTAAATTGTTTGGTGAGTTATTCAACTGCTCGTTGTTTATAGAATGATTTATCGGATTCCAATCTTGATCCCTTAGAAATGGTGCGTATTTTAATGCAAAATATATAATACAAATAATAGCTATAACTGCAATAATATTTTTTATAATACTAAGAAAAAAACGCATTAAATACCCTCCAATAGTAATCTTTATTATAATAGAATAATACTATATCAACATCAGTCTTTAGCATGATAATGGTATGTACTAAAGTATGATTCCAAATTAATCCTAGATGCTTTATAATAAGGTTATATTATCGTTTATGGATATTCATGAGGAGTGTTGATAATGAGTATTGTGAGTATCATTTTAATTGCATTACTTGTGATATTGTTATTTAGAGTTGGGTTTGCAATTCTTAGATTTATAATATCTGCAGCCTTAATATTATTAGGATTATATTTAGGATATCAAGGCATACTTTGGATTATGGAAAATTTCCAAGTACTATCAGCCTATATTCAATAAATTATTAAACTAGCCATGTCTCAATTCTTGTAGGATTGATATTGCAATGGCTAGTTTTATTTTTTAAATGTATGTGTCAGATAGTTAAATAATTTATATACACCTGATAATAATAGTCCCCATATTACCCCTGTAATTAACGAGGCAAAAATTAATGATGCTATATTAGTATTTTGACCGCTAATCAGTACACCTATTACAGAAAATAAGACAATCCCTATCATAGATAAAACAATTGTCGTGAACATTTCCTTAAGTCCAATCGTATGTTCTTTGATTGTCTGTCTAAGAACATAAACTACTGGTATCAAAATTCCTATTATTAAAAATAATGTCATAATGCACCTCTATAAAATTTTTCAACCACAATTATACAGGATTACTAATATTTTAAACAAATGATACCATTAATTACTCAAGTCAAAGTAACCTTCTTCTACTAAACTAGCATATTTTTGATCACCAATAATTATATGATCAAGGACTTGAATTCCTAGTAATTCACCACATTCCTTTAATCTAATTGTTGTTTCAATATCTTCTTTAGAAGGTGTGACATCGCCAGAAGGATGATTATGTAAAACTATAATCGCATTACTAGATGCTCTAATAGCTGCTTTGAAAACTTCACGTGGATGTATTACTGAAGAATTTAATGTCCCTTTATAGATTGTTTCTTCTTTTATCACAATATTTTTAGAGTTTAATAAAAGTACTACAAAATGTTCTTGAGTCAAATCTTTCATTTTTGACATCATAATATTAGATACATCACTTGGTGATGTTATCTTAATTTTTTCATTAAAATCTCTAGCATACATTCTTTCACCTAATTCAAAAGCAGCTTTAAGGATGACTGCTTTATATAGTCCAATTCCTTTAATTGTTGTTAAATCATTAATTGATAAATGTTTTAGTTCTTTCAAACCATTAAAGCTAATCATTAATTCATTAGCAATATCTAAACTTGAAAATCCTTGTCTTCCTGTATTTATAAGAATTGCTAATAACTCACTATTAGATAAACTTTTTGCTCCATTGTGAATAAGACGCTCTCTAGGTAATTCAGACTTTGCCATACTTTTAATTCTCAAACTAGATCAACCTTTCTAAATGTATAATAGCGTGCTCTGGTATAAATAATTTGTCATCATAAAACCAATAAACATGAATGGTACAAAAGGAATATAAGTTTGCTGTTTCATTATTAATAAAATTGAAGAAACTATAATAGCGATTATTAGCGTATAAAGAAGAAATATCAAATAAAAGTGATATGGGAAAAAACAAGATAAGATACTTAAAAGTAATATATCACCATATCCTATTTGTCTTGGAAAAAGAAAATAATATAGATGAAATATTAAAGTGAAGAATATAAAGGTTGAAAAATAAATCATCGTGATTTTTGCACATACAATAGTATATAGAATTATTATGACTATATTAATTGTTAACGTTTGAAGGTCATACAATAGTATATAGAATTATTATGACTATATTAATTGTTAACGTTTGAAGGTCATACAATGCCATTGTAAGAAGGAATAAATAAGTAGTAATAAATAGAGAGAAGTGTACATTAGTATCAAAATTAATTATTAAAGGTATAATTAAGAAAGCTAAGCATTCCCCAAAAATATAATGACGTTTTAACTTTTGATTACAACAATTAGATTTTCCTTTTAAAATAAAAAAGCTAAATATGGGTATTAATTCGAACCAACATAATTTACGACCGCAATAATCACACTTGGAACGCCTAACAAGATAATTCAAATTCAAACTGTTCGTATTGGTGAGATGGTATAAAAAACTAAACAAAACACTACAAACATAAGATATTAATAACACTAGCATCACCTAAACTAATTATAACTATTTCACCTTGAAAGTAAATGAGTTATGTTATTTATTTTATAAATAAATAATAGTATTTAAGAAAAATATTAATTTCATTATCAATAACTAAAATTTAGTGATAATCAAATATCCCCGAGTCATTTAGGTACAATGTTATCCTAAATGACTTGGGGATATACTAATTCAAGTTTAAAATTCAGTTTTACTTTTTACTTCACTTATAAAATATAAACTACCAGTAATTAATAACCCATTGCCATCATATTTTTTTATAAAAGAAACATAATCATCAATAAATTCAATATGCTCTAAATTTACTTGTTCTGACAACTCATCTTTAGTCAATGCTTTAGGGAAATCGAATTCAGTGAAATATAGGTGATTTGAGATCTCTTCAAGTTTATTAAGCATGCCATGCACTGGTTTACCTTTTATTGCCGAGAAAAGAACGTCCATTTTTTCGTTATCATAATAATTCTTGATCGTATCAATTAAAGCTTCAATACTTTCGTTATTGTGGGCTCCATCTATAATGATTAATGGATTCTCTTTTACTTGTTCAATACGACCAGTCCAACTAACACTCTCAATAGCATCAATCATTTTATTAAAATCTAGCGTAATAATTTCTTGTTCATATAGCTCAATCAATGCAGTAATTGCAAGAGCTGCATTTTCTTTTTGATGTTCACCAAGCATGTTTAAAATAATTGTTTCTAGCTCATAGCCCTTATAACGATAAGTGAATTCATCTTCTTGTGAAACAACCACAATTTCACGGTCTAATTCAATTGGTTTCGCCTCATTACTTTCAGCTAGGTCTCTAATATATTTTAATGCTTCTTCATTTTTAACAGCATAAATCACAGGTATATTAGGTTTAATAATAGCACCCTTGTCTTTTGCAATATCTAAATAAGTGTTACCTAAAATATCAGTATGATCTAATCCAATACTTGTAAGTACTGAGAGAATTGGGTTAAACACATTAGTGGAGTCATTTTTTATACCTAACCCTGCTTCAACTACAACAAAATCAACAGGGTGAATTTGTCCAAAGTATACAAACATCATTGTTGTAATGATTTCAAACTCAGTAGCACCACCTAGTTCTGTTTCCTGCTCTAAAGCTTCACTAATTGGTTTAACTATTTCGACTAATTCAACAATCTCGTCATTTGTAATTGGAAGTCCATTTAGACTAATTCTTTCATTAAAATTTTCAATAAATGGAGAAGTAAAAGTTCCTACCTCATAACCATTTTCCACTAAAGCGGCTCTAATGTAAGCTACAGTTGAGCCTTTACCATTTGTACCACCAACATGTATGCCTCTAATATTTAATTGAGGGTTATTCAAACGATCTAGCATCCACTCCATACGTTTTACACCAGGTTTGACACCAAATTTAGTTCTCTCATGTATCCAATACAAACTCTCTAGGTAATTCATTGGCGATTCTCCTATGCTTTTAATTGTTCAATTCTGTTTTTCACACCATCATATTTTTCTTGATAACGTAGTTGTTTTTCTTTTTCTTCGTTGATAACTTTTTCAGGCGCTTTATTAACAAAATTTTCATTAGATAATTTTTTATCAACACGATCAAGTTCTTTTTGTAATTTATCTAATTCTTTTTCTAAGCGTGCAATTTCTTTATCCATATCAATTAGACCTTCTAAAGGTAATATAACTTTACCAGCGATTACCACTGCAGTCATTGCTTTTTCAGGAATATCAATATGTGTATCAATCGTTAATTCACTAGGATTACAGAATTTATGAATATAATCTTCATTTTCAATTAGTGTTGCTTTAATATTTTCATCTTTGGCTTGAATGTAAATAGGTATTGCTTTAGAAAGTGGCGTATTTACTTCAACACGAGATTGTCTTACAGATTTGATAATTTCAACTAATTGTTGCATCGTTTGCTTACTTTCTTCAAATACAAGCTCTTCCCTAACCTTTGGCCATGATGCTTTCACAATCGTATCGCCTTCATGTGGAAGACTTTGCCATATCTTCTCAGTAACAAAAGGCATAAACGGATGTAACATTCTCATAATTTGATCTAGTGTATAACTTAAAACAGAACGTGTCGTTTGTTTTTGTGCTTCATCTTCACCATTCATTGGTATTTTACTCATTTCAATATACCAATCACAGAACTCGTCCCAAATGAAATTATATAACGCACGACCAACTTCTCCAAACTCATACTTTTCACTTAAATTAGTAACGGTTTCAATCGTCTCATTTAAACGAGTTAAGATCCATTTATCCGCTAATGAAAGGTTTCCAGTTAAATCGATATCCTCAAATTTAAATTCATCACCTATATTCATTAAGCTAAAACGCGCACCGTTCCATATTTTATTAATGAAATTCCAAACAGACTCTACTTTCTCAGTAGAATAACGTAAGTCATGACCAGGTGATGATCCTGTTGCCAAGAAATATCTTAAGCTATCTGCTCCATATTCTTCTATTACATCCATAGGATCTACACCATTACCTAATGATTTACTCATTTTCCGACCGTCTTCAGCTCGAACTAAACCATGAAGTAAAACATCGTTGAATGGTCTTCTGTCAGTGAATTCAAGACCTTGGAATATCATTCTTGCAACCCAAAAGAAAATAATGTCATATCCAGTTACAAGTGCATTAGTTGGATAGTAACGTTTAAAATCATCTGCATCAATATTCGGCCAACCTAAAGTTGAAAATGGCCACAATGCACTAGAGAACCAAGTATCTAGAACATCTTCATCTTGCACCCAATTATCAATATCTTTAGGCGCTTCTTCACCAACATAAATTTCACCAGTTTCTTTATGGTACCAAGCAGGTATTTGATGACCCCACCATAATTGTCTAGAAATTGTCCAGTCTCTAATTTCTTCCATCCAACGATTGAAAGTGTTCTCAAAACGTGGTGGATAAAAATCGATTCGATCATCTGTTTTTTGATTATCCAGTGAACGTTGCGCTAACGGTTTCATTTTTACAAACCATTGCGTTGATAAGTAAGGTTCAACAACAGCACCTGAGCGTTCAGAATGACCAACTGAATGAACATGCTCTTCAATCTTAATGACTAGATCTTGCGCTTTTAAATCTTCAACCAATTGTTTACGACATTCAAATCGATCTAATCCAGCATATTTATCAGCTTTATCGTTCATTTTACCATTTTCATCCATGACAATAATGTTCTCTAAACTATGTCGTTGACCAATCTCAAAATCATTTGGATCGTGTGCTGGCGTTACTTTCATAGCGCCACTACCAAAATCAATATCAACATATTCATCAGCTAATATCGGTAACTCTCGACCAACAATTGGTAATATAACTTTCTTACCAATTACATCTTTATAGCGGTCATCATTAGGATTAACAACTATGGCAGTGTCTCCTAACATTGTCTCAGGTCTTGTTGTCGCAATTTCAATATAGCCATTACCATCAGTGTAAGGATACTTAAAATGATAGAAATGACCTTGCACATCCTCGTGAATTACTTCAATATCTGATAAAGCCGTTCTAGCTTCAGGATCCCAGTTAATAATACGTTCACCACGATAAATAATGCCTTTATTGTATAAGTCAACGAAGACTTTTCTTACTGCTTTACTTAACCCATCATCTAAAGTAAAACGCTCTCTACTATAATCTAGACCCAAACCTAATTTAGCCCATTGTTGGCGTATAAATGACGCATATTCTTCTTTCCATGACCAAGCGTGTTCTAGGAACTTCTCACGTCCGATATCATGACGAGAAATGCCTTGTTCTTTTAATTTAGCATCTACTTTTGCTTGAGTAGCAATACCTGCATGGTCCATACCAGGTAGATATAGTGTGTCATACCCTTGCATACGTTTCATACGCGTAATAATATCTTGTAAAGTTGTATCCCACGCATGTCCAAGGTGTAATTTTCCTGTCACATTGGGTGGTGGAATTACAATTGTATATGACTCTTTTGATTTGTCTTCTGAGGGTTTGAAATAATCATTCTTTACCCATTCTTCATAACGTCCAGCCTCAACTTCGCGTGGATTATACTTAGGCTCCATGTTCATCGATTAAAACCTCCTAATAATTAAAAAAACATCCTCCTAAATAATATAGGACGGATGTTCCGTGGTACCACCTAAATTCAAGTATAAATTAATATACCTGCACTTAATTTGATTAACGCTCAAACACGCTTTTATCTACTAATAAATGATTCAATAAAAGTTCAAGTGGGCTACCTTCAGATTGAATGTTATACATATTTACACCAACCATATGCTCTCTGTGCTATCATTCAAACTTACTCTTCCCAATAATATATTTCATTACTTAATTATAGTATAATGGAAATCGTGATAAGTCAATCTCTTGGAGGTATATTTATGAATGAATGTGCATTTAGTACAAAAGACCCGACTTACTTAGATTATCATGACAATGTATGGGGACAACCCATATATGATAGCAAAGCCTTATTTAAGCTAATGGCTTTAGAATCTCAACATGCTGGGTTATCTTGGCTAACCATTTTAAAAAAGAAACAATCTTATGAACAAGCATTTTACAACTTTGAGCCAAGCAAAATTGCTCAGCTATCTACGAAAGATATAGATAATTTAATGGAATTTCCTAACATTGTTCATAATCGTAAAAAGTTAGAAGCGATTGTATCACAAGCACAAGGTTATTTTGAAATAGAAAAGGATTTTGGTAGTTTTAGTAATTTCCTTTGGTCATATGTTAATCATCAACCTATAGATTTGAACTATACAACTGCCTCAGAAAGAATTACTGTTGATGATCGTGCTAAACAATTATCTAAAGACTTAAAAAAATATGGTTTTAAATTTTTAGGACCAGTAACTGTTTTTTCATTTTTAGAAGCGGCAGGTTTATATGATGCCCATTTGAAAGGATGTCCATCTAAACCTTCATAATAATTTATATAGGTTGTACCATAGAGTGCAATTTAAGAAATAAGTCGAAAAGTAATTGTAGGTAAAGGTTTTATCAACCCTCTTTAATATTAAAATTACTAACGCTTAAACTTTGCATGACACAATCTATCTTTTTTGATGAAATTTTAAAATACCGCCACGTAAGAAAAAGCCAATGATAGGGGCTACTACAAATAAAATAAAAAAGATTCTAAATATGTGGAAACTAGAAATCATTGCTACATCCGCCCCCGTTGCCATAGCAACTAAAACAATTTGACTCATACCTCCTGGCGCTCCGCCCAAAAACAACTCATTAATATTATTATTTGTAAATATGTGCACAATATATACCATGATAAATGATCCAATGATTAGAAAGATATTTTGATAAATGATTGCAACGGCAATTCGACCTTTTAAATCGGAAAGTAAATTGGCAATCTGCAATCCAATTCTAATCATATAAATCACTTGTGCAGAAGCAAGAATATAATTATCTAATGTAAATATGTGATGTGTAGTTAAATTCCATATTACTAACACGACAATAGGAGCCAATAATTGCTTGGTAGGAAAATTGATTTTAGCCATAAGACTATAAATGATTGCAATACAACAAATTAATAGTATTACTTGCGATAAGTTTAGTACTTCCGTTAATGGAGGTGATTTAATAGAAGTTGTTTCATTTCCACTATCACTACTAAAGAAATAAGAAATTAAGGGTACTAATATCACGACAAATAAAACGCGAGACGTTTGAGTTAAACTCACTACGAGAATATTTGCCTTTTTATTTTCCTCTGCCATAATTAGCATTTGACTTAAAGCACCTGGAATGACACTTAATATTGCTGTCTCAGTGTTTACTCTTGCTATTTTTTTGAAAAAGAAGGCGATCAATAGAGATAAAACTAATAGCAATAGTGTAATAACAACAATTATCAACCAATCATTTTTAATATCATGCAACACTTCAGACGTAAATGTTGATCCAATTTGTACCCCTAAGAGAATCAATCCAATTTGACTAAGCCAGAATGGCCATTTGACCTCTAATTTAAATACTTTAATGACAATTATCGATGCAATAATAGGACCAAACATAAATGGTAAAAAAACATGCGCAACATGTAATAACAAACTAATAACAACAGCAGTCACTAATAGAATAAAGTTATTGATCCATACATTTTTCATTATGCGGCCACTTCTTTCATTAAAAATGAGGTTAAGACGTCATCGAGTTGAAAGTCCTAACCTCATTCTATTTCATAACATTATACAATACGACTTAAAGCAGTATCAAATGCTTGGATTGTTTTTTCAATGTCTTCTTTACTATGTGCTGTAGATAAGAATGTTCCTTCAAATTGAGAAGGTGGTAGGAATACGCCTTCTTTAGCCATTTCACGATACATTTGACTGAACAATTCTAAATTACTTTTATTTGCTTCTTCAAAGTTAGTTACTGGTCCTTCATTTAAGAAGTATCCAATCATAGATCCAGCTCGATTAATAGTAATTGGGACATTATGTTTGCTAAATACTTTTTTAAGTCCTTCTTCTAAGATATCACCTAATTCTTGGAAATACTCATAAGATTCAGGCGTTAATTGACTTAGAGTTTCGTAACCACTCGTCATTGCTAATGGATTCCCGGATAATGTTCCAGCTTGATAAATATTTCCAACTGGAGCAACTTTGTCCATAATCTCTTTTCTACCACCAAACGCACCTACTGGTAATCCACCACCAATAACTTTACCTAAACATGTAAGATCTGGTGTAACACCAAAGTAACCTTGCGCACAATTGTACCCTACTCGGAAACCTGTCATTACCTCATCGAATATTAATAGCGCACCATAGTCATTTGTAATCTCACGTAACCCTTGTAGGAAGCCATCTTTAGGAGGTACAACGCCCATATTACCAGCAACTGGTTCTACGATAATTCCAGCGATATCATCTCCATAATTTTCAAAAGCAATTTTAATTGCTTCTAAATCATTATACGGAACTGTAATCGTATTCTTAGCAGTACCTTCTGGGACACCAGGTGAGTCTGGTAATCCTAGTGTTGCAACACCAGAACCCGCTTTAATTAATAAGGAATCACTATGACCGTGATAACAGCCTTCAAATTTTATAATCTTATTTCTTCCAGTATAACCACGAGCCAATCTTAACGCTGCTAACGTTGCCTCAGTTCCTGATGAAACCATACGCACTTTTTCAATTGATGGTACGCGTTCGATTACTAATTCTGCAAGTTTGTTTTCTTCTAATGTAGATGCTCCGAAGCTTGTTCCTCTATCAACAGCCTCATGTAGTTTTTTTATAACTTGTTCGTTTTTATGTCCTAGAATTAAAGGTCCCCAGCTTAATACATAGTCAATATACTCGTTACCATCGATATCATAAATTCTTGATCCTTTTGCTTGATCCATAAAAATTGCTGGTGTATCAACAGATTTAAATGCTCTTACAGGACTATTAACGCCACCTGGCATTAAATTTTCAGCTATTTTCATCGCTTCAATCGATTTCTCGTAACCCATATCAAAATCCTCCTAAAATTAATTATTTATCTAAGTAATGACAAATATCTTTCGCAAAGTAAGTAATAATCATATCTGCACCTGCACGTTTCATTGAAACCATTTGTTCCATAACAACACGTTCTTCATCTATCCAACCATTTTGTGCTGCTGCTTTTGTCATTGCATACTCACCACTTACGTTATAAACAATAACAGGAATATTTGTATTGTTTTTAACATCTCTTACAATATCTAAATAACTTAGCGCAGGTTTTACTATCATCATATCTGCGCCCTCTTTTAAGTCACTTTCAAGTTCGCGAAATGCTTCCAAACGATTCGCTGGGTCCATTTGGTAAGTCTTTCTGTCACCAAAAGAAGGTGCAGAATCAGCCGCATCTCTAAATGGACCAAAGAAACTTGATGCATATTTGATACCATAACTCATAATTGGAATATTGTAATAACCGGCATCATCTAGACCTTTACGAATTTCAGTAACAAAACCGTCCATCATATTACTTGGTGCTATAATGTCTGCACCCGCTTCAACTTGTGAGATAGCTGTTTTCACAAGTAAAGGTAATGATTTATCATTATCTACATCATGAGTATGATCATCAATAACACCACAATGTCCATGATCTGTATATTCACATAAACATGTGTCTGCTACAATTAATAAATCTTTATGCAATTCTTTAGCCTTTCTTGTTGCTTCTTGGATAATACCATTATGATCATATGCACCAGAACCTACGTCATCTTTAGAATTTGGTACACCAAAGAACATGATTGCTCTAATTCCTAGTTCATAAGCCTCATTTATTTCATCATCTAATAAATTCAAGCTAATTTGGTAAACGCCTGGAAGTGATTTAATCTCACTTTTTACATTATCTTTTTCAACTACGAATATTGGATAAATTAAATCTTCTTTTCTAACATGGTTTTCTCTAACTAAATTACGCATTGACTCTGATGAGCGTAATCGTCTATGTCTATCAAATTTCATTATTATACCAACTTTCAATAATTTTATTTATAAGTGATTCCGAAGTTTGTTTATTAGCTATTAATGGGTTGAGACCGTTCTTTCGTAATGTGTTTGCAGTTTGGGCCCCAATAGCAACATACTTATCAAAACCACAAGGAACGTCATGCCTTATATACGCTTTTACTGCAGAAGAACTTGAAAATGTTACCGCATGAACTTTATGATGTTCTATCAATTGAATGACTTCTCTAATATTCCTATCATTAGGATTAGGTTTATATAAATCGATTTTAGTCACTATATTATTTTGTGCTAATGTATGTTGGAGTTTTGGACGCGCTTCAGCACTACTTGGTATGAGAATGCTTTGTTGATTCTTTTTAAACTGATTCAAAAATCCTTCTTGAGAGTAGTCATTAGGTATAAAATCAACATTAATTTTAAGCGCTTCACAAAGTTCGGCAGTTTTCTTTCCAATGACAGCTACATATTTAACATCTAATTGATTTAAATATTTATAAAATATGCGAACCGCATTTTTAGAAGAAAAAATAATCCAGTCATATTTATGATGCAAAACTTGAGTATCAAATTCAAGTGATTGAATTTCTATAAATGGCTTATGCATTATTTCCACTAAATCACTATTAAATTCACTCGATTGCGTCATAGCTACAACTGGTTTCATATTTCATTACACCTCAACAATATGGTTTAATGCGCTTGTTCTTCATTTAGTTTTTTGATTATTTCATAGGCACCCTGCTCTTTTAAAACACGGCTGACTGTTTCACCTAAATCAACAGGATTTTTACCAACTTCTGTGTGCTCATATCTCTTTGTACCGTCTGGAGTCATAATTAACCCAGTAAATTCAATTTCACCATTCTCCTTATTAGTTGCATACCCTCCAATAGGTACTTGACAACTACCATCCATAGCTGAAAGGAATGTTCTTTCAGCTATAACACAATTCGCTACTGCTTGATTATGAACTTTACTTAATAATTCCAATAGTTCGACATCATCACTACGACACTCTATACCTAATGCACCTTGTCCAATAGCTGGTAATAAAATATCTTTGTCCAGATATGTCGTTACAATATCATCTGACCAACCCATACGTCTAAGTCCTGCAGCAGCTAAAATAATTGCATCATAATCTTCTGTTTCTAATTTTTTAAGTCGAGTGTCAATATTTCCTCTTATCCATTTAATTTCTAAGTTTGGATATTTAGATAAAATTTGAGCACCACGTCTTAATGAACTCGTACCAATAATACTACCATCCGGTAATTCATTTAAAGGTATATGATTATTAGAAATATAAGCATCAAATGGAACTTCTCTATCAGGTATGCAACCTATTGTTAAACCTTCAGGAATGATACTTGGTACATCTTTAAGTGAGTGTATTGCCATGTCAATTTCTTTGTCAAAAAGTTCTTGTTGGATTTCTTTAACAAATAGTCCTTTACCGCCCACTTTAGATAATTGTTTATTTACGATGCGGTCACCTTTAGTGACAATCTCCTTAATTTCTATTTCAAGGGTTGGATCCACCGCTTTTAACTTATCTATAAATTGTTGACTCTGAGTTAAGGCAAGCTTACTTCTACGTGAGCCTACAACCAATTTGCGCATAATTGTTGCCTCCTAATGACATTTGAAATTTTAAGTGAAATGTGTTGTGAAAAATAGATTAATCATGCATAAGCAAAATAACATAATATTAAAGTAAATTAAATAAATTGTTTTAAACCATCGATTAATACGACTTAGTAGATAAATAGCGTAAAAAATTGTAATAATAGAAGATAGTACTACTTTAGGGTCAGCAAAAATACTATGTCCAATTGCATAGACACCCCACTGTGCGCCTAAAATAATACTCAAAATTAAAATAATGAAACCACTTAAAGATGAATAAAACACAACCGTTTCAAGTGTGGCTACGCTACCAATTCTAAAGTATTTTTGATCAAAATTCTTTTCCCTTAAATTGCGGTATTGAATAATATAAAGTAATGAATTTACAAAAGCTAATGCAAAAAGAGCATAACTTAATACCGCTAAGCCTATATGCACTAATAACAATTCATTTATAACTGTAATACGTTGCACATTTGTTGAGTAATGTTCAGGTTGAAAAGTATTCATCATCAATAATATAAATCCAATAACATTGAGAAAGAATACTGAAAAACTTAATACTTTAACTACATTTAAAACCAGTGCTATACATATAATTATCCATGATAAAAAGAAAAATACATCAAATAATGAACTCACCGGAATTTGATTATGCGAAGTGATATAAACAGACAAAGAGATTGTTTGCAATATCCAAACAATCCCTAATGTATAAATTCCTAATTCTCTAATTTTATGACTCTTTTTAACGAAATCTATAAAATAACAGAGAATACTAATTAAATATATAATTAATATTATTTCATGAAATCTAATAAACAGGGTCTCTTGCATATTATCACCATATTAATATGCTTATTCAAAACTAAAGATGTGACGGATAGAAACTTCTTTTTGTGCTTTACGAGCTTTAATATCCTCGTAAGGGTCTGCAGCATCAATATCAAATATGTTTTGAAATAGCTCTAATTTTTCATTACTTCTCTTATCATTACTCAATTCTTTGGCCTGTTTTATTGGATCTTTCAACATTTGATTAATAATACTTTTAGTATGTTTCGAAATGATTGTACGTTCTCTATCACTAAGATCAGGTAGCTTTCTATCAATACTATCCATTGTTTCTGACTGGATTGTCATTGCTTTTTCACGCAATGCTCTAATTACAGGTACAACACCTAACATATTTACCCAATCATTATGAGCCTGGACTTCATCAGGAATCTGACTTGCTATAAAGTCAGCTGCCATCTGACGTTCTCGCAAGTTAGCATCAACTAAACCTTTAAGATCATCCACGTCATAGCTGAAAATATTTTCGCTGATATTAACATTTGGTTCGATATCTCTAGGAACCGCAATGTCTATTAACAATAATGAAGAAGCTTTTCTATTAAGATTGACCGACTCAATCATAGATTTTGTAACAATAAAATCTGGCGAACTTGTTGAACTGATAACAATATCAGCATTAGTCAAAAGAGTTGGTAATGACTCAAGTTTATTATAATTTACGTCGTGCTTCGTTGCTAATTTATACGCATTAGTTTCAGTTCTATTAACGACAGTAATATCATCAATGCCACAACCTAATAAATTTAAGAGTGATAATTCACTCATTTCCCCTGCACCTATAATAATAGCTCGTTTACCTTTTAGTTTACCAAATACCTTTTTAGCTAATTCAACTGCTGCATATGAAACACTCACAGCATTATCTGCTATGTCAGTCTCATTATGAGCTTTTTTAGCGAAAGTAATAGCCTGTTTAAATAAATGATTAAAAATTGTACCAGTTGTTTGAATGTCTTGAGCTAAAAAGAATGCATCTCTCATTTGTCCAAGAATTTGAGTTTCACCTAATACAATTGAATCTAAGCCAGAAGTGACTCGCAGTAAATGTTCAACTGCTTCGTCCCCCACTTTAACTTCTGACATATTTTTTATATCATCTACATCAAATCCAAATGAACGCGCTAAAAATCTTTGAATATAGTAACGACCTGTGTGAATTTGATCAACAATAGCATATACTTCAGTACGATTACATGTAGATAAAATGACGTTCTCTAAAATAGATTTAGTTTCGAACAAATCTTCATGGGCTAATCGCAAGGCATCATCTCTAAAAGCTACTTGCTCTCTAAGTGCTACATCAGCAGTGCGATGATTTATACTTATAGCAATAAAATGCATTTATAACGCCCTCCAAATACTAACAATACTGATATTATAACACATTATTTAATGATTTTAAGTTGATTGCTCAAACAAATTAGAAAGATTCTAATTTGAAGTCAAAATTTTGACACTTATCCCATTAAAAAATCTAAACAGAAGTTTGACCCCTGCTTAGATTAAAATAATTATAAATAATCAGCAATTAAATCCCATATTTGTTGCTGCTTTGTATTTTGAATTGATGAGTAACTAATAATCGTATCATCTGGATCTAAATCTAATTTCTCTTTAATATTTTTAATATGCTTTTGAATCTTACCCTTTGCAATCTTGTCCTCTTTAGTACAAATAACTAGTGTAGGTATATCAAAATGTTTTAAGTAATTATACATTAAAACATCATCTTCAGTTGGATTGTGTCGTAAGTCAACTAGTTGAATGACTAGCTTTAAACTCTCTCTCTTAGTCAAATATTCTTCAATCATTTTACCAAATTTCTCGCGTTGTGATTTACTCACTTTTGCATAGCCATATCCAGGGACGTCGACAAATATTAATTGATCATCAATATTAAAGAAATTTAATGTTTGTGTTTTACCTGGTTGTTGCGACGTGCGAGCCATATTTTTTCTGCCAATCATACTATTAATGAAAGAAGATTTACCAACGTTTGAACGTCCACTTAATGCCACTTCAGATAAACCTGTATCAGGATATTGAGCCTCTTGTACAGCACTTATAATCAAATCAATGTTATTAGGATTAATATTCATAAATTATCCTCTCTTTTGTAATTAAATTTAACTGTTTCATTATAATATATATTTCATTATATCTAAATAAGCAATTTTTTAATTAAAAAAGGAGCAGAACAGAATTCAAATAGAATTCGATGTTCCACTCCAACTTTAATTGTTTATAGGATCTAAAAAACATTTCACTTGTTCGGCGCAATCTTTACAGAGCGTACTCAAACTTAAATAACTTATATTATGCTGATGTTTTACTATCATTCAATAAGTTACCTTCAGAATCGTATAATTCTGGGTCAACTTCATCATTAATTGTTTTATCAGTAATAACAACTTTAGTTACGTCTTCTGATGAAGGAACATCATACATAATATCGATTAATGCTTCTTCAATAATAGAACGTAATCCACGTGCTCCTGTTTTACGCTCAATAGCTTTCTCACTTACCGCAGCTAATGCTTCTTCGGTAAATTCTAACTCAACATTATCAAGTTCTAACATTTTAGTATATTGTTTTACTAAAGCGTTCTTAGGTTGCGTTAAAATGTTTTTAAGCGCTTCTACATCTAATGTTTCTAAGTTAGCAACTATTGGCACACGACCAATAAACTCAGGAATTAAACCATATGATTGTAAATCTTCTGGGCGAATTTGTTCTAACAATGCTTCCTCATCGTATTTATCCGCTTCATTACTTGCAAATCCAATCACTTTTTCTCCTAAGCGACGTTTAATTACTTCATCGATGCCATCAAAAGCACCACCTAGAATGAATAAGATATTTGTTGTATCAATTTGTATTAATTCTTGGTTGGGATGTTTACGTCCACCTTGTGGGGGCACACTTGCAGTCGTACCCTCTAAAATTTTAAGTAAGGCTTGTTGAACACCTTCACCAGATACATCACGCGTAATTGATGTGTTTTCAGATTTTCTGGCAATCTTATCAATTTCATCAACATAGATAATCCCTTTTTCAGCTTTATCAATATCGAAGTCAGCTGCTTGAATTAATCGTAGTAAAATATTTTCTACATCGTCACCAACGTAACCTGCTTCAGTTAAACTTGTAGCATCTGCAATAGCAAATGGAACGTTTAAAGTTTTAGCTAATGTTTGTGCTAATAATGTTTTACCGCTACCAGTTGGTCCTATTAAAGCAATATTACTTTTTTGTAATTCAACTTCATCTTCATTAGGTCCTAATTGTTGGATACGTTTATAGTGATTATATACGGCAACTGCTAAAGATTTTTTAGCTTTTTCTTGACCAATAACATATTCATTTAAATGATCCATAATTTCTTTCGGTGTAGGCAGTTCAGTAAACTCTTCAGAAGTCGTTTGAGCTAATTCTTCTTCTACAATTTCTGAACATAGTTCGATACACTCATTACAGATATATACGCCACTTCCTGCGACTAATTTCTTAACTTGGTCTTGGTCTTTACCACAGAAAGAACATTTTAAATTTTCTTCATCTTCATTGAATTTAAACATTCATTTACACCTCTATTCTTAAACGACTATACTAGATAGCATTCTACAATGCAAATTCATGGTTAACAACTAAAATGCTTAAAATATAGAGTAGCAGGTTACATATATTGATGCACCTGCTACTTTAAATTTTAATTATTAATTTAACAATGAATTATTATTTATCTTCTTTAGTAGATTCAACGTATTTAGCATTGTCTCTAAGTAAGTCAATTACTTTTTGGATACGTACATCATTTTTAATAATGTCAGTATTACCTAAAGTATTTTTAATATCTTCAACTGAGATATTAAATTGTTTACTCATTTTTTCTAATTCTTTTTCGATATCTTCATCATTTGCTTCAATATTTTCTTTATCGGCAATAGCTGAAAGTGTTAAGTTTGTTTTAATGCGTTGTTCTGCATCATCTTTCATTTGTTCTCTTAATTGAGATTCATCTTGACCTGAAATTTGGAAGTAAGTTTGTAAATCTAATCCTTGTTGTTGGATTCTTTGACCAAATTCTTGAACCATACGATCTAATTCAGTGTCAATCATTGCTTGAGGAATATCGATTGTAGCATTATCAGTTGCTTTATTAATTGCTTCTTCTTTTTCAACATTTTCAGCTTCCTCAGCTTTTTGTTCTGATAAACGTTTGCGTAAGTTTTCTTTGTACTCATCAACACTGTTAGCATCTGAGTCTAATTCATTTGCAATTTCATCATCTAATTCAGGTACTTCTTTATATTTAATTTCATTTACTTTAGTTTTGAAAGTAGCTTCTTTGCCAGCTAATTCTTCAGCATGATATTCTTCAGGGAAAGTTACAACTACATCTTTTTCTTCACCTGTTTTAACGCCTACTAATTGATCTTCAAATCCAGGAATAAATGAGCCTGAGCCAATTTCAAGATCATAACCATCTGCTTGTCCACCTTCAAATTGCTCACCATCAACATAGCCATCAAAGTCAATGTTTACTGTATCTCCATTTTCAACAGCACCATCTTCTTTAACTACCATATCAGCTAAGTGTCCAAGGCTGTGGTCAATTGCTTCTTGTAAATCTTCATCAGTTAATTCTGAATCTTGTTTTTCTATTTCTAAACCTTTGTAATCACCTAATTGAACTTCAGGTTCAACAGTTACAGTAGCTTCAAATTCAAAATCTTTACCTTTTTCAATTTGTGTAACATTAATTTCTGGTTGAGCTACTGGATTGATTCCAGTTTCATCAATAGCTTCACCATATGCTTCAGGTAATAGAATATCTACTGCATCTTGATATAATGCTTCTACACCGAAACGTTGTTCAAAGATAGGACGAGGCACTTTACCTTTACGGAAACCAGGCACGTTAATTTGTTTAACTACTTTTTTAAATGCTTGATCTAATGCTTTGTCTACTTTTTCTGCTGGAACTGTAACTTTTAATAATCCTTCGTTACCTTCCTTTTTTTCCCAAGTTGCTGTCATGTATAAATACCTCCATGATTACATTTTTATTTTTTCAACTTCCCTATTATAGCACACGTCCTATACGGACACAAACAGTCTTTTATAGGGCTTAAAACACTTTTAAAATTCAATAATCTAACTTTAACGAATTAATTTAACAATATAAAATAATTTGCTCAAAGTTGACCATCAAGACTATTAATAAAATTTAATATTTTTACATTTCCTTTATTAGTTTGTATACCAATCATTGATTTAAAGTAAACATCATAACCAGTAATCCAATCATCACAGGTGTATAAATCGAATATATTGAGTGGATATAGTAATATAGCATGATTATTCATGGTATGTATTGCTTCATCAATGATATTGAGTGCTCCATTTTCTAGTTTATCAATTACTCGAGGAATTACTTGAGTTTTAAGTTCAGTATGTTCCAAACCATTAAGCTCATTAGGAATAACGTTAACTGTATAATTCATCTTGTTAATATTAATTGGTATATTGTAGCCAGCAAATCTTAAAAATTCTAGCATTAAACTTTTTAAATTATCTGCCTCAACCTCATTAGATAATAAAAAGGCTATAGTTTCTTTAAATTCATAATGCCCATTATCAATTAATTTAAGAACTAATTGTATTTGTTCATTCAAATTGAGTGTATTAAATTTAGCCAATGATTGGCTTGTGATATGTTTATCTTCATTGAGTTGAGATTGAGCATATTCTTTTAATGGAAATAACGCCATTCTTGTTTTGTGACTTTGAACTTCGTCTATAATTTGATTGATAACATTTACAGACTCATAATACTGACCTAAGCCATTTAACGCCTTGATATAATATAACATTAACTCATCATACGCTTGAATACCTCTTTTTAAAAGTACAATAGCTTCTTCTCTTAACTCCAAAAACGAATTCAAATGATATAACATATCACATTTAATTAAGGCTAATGTCTCATCTAGTTCAAATTGTGCTTCATAATCTTCAATTAATTGATATACCGTTTCGTAATGTTGACTGTTATGAGATGATTTAATATCTTTATACAATTTTTGCTGTAGTTTTGGAAAAGGGATGATGTCTGACATGTTGTATCCCTCCTATAAATCTTTTAAAATTAATGCACTCCATGTTTCAAATTCATCATAATTACCAATACGCTCTTTTTCTAACCATTGAATTTTTAATGTATCTGTTTCACGTACTTCAATATCATTTGAGTTAACTTTAATTTTAAAGACTACACCTATATGTACTTTACCCACATCGTTTGTATCATCATTTATAAAACCTATATATTCCAAATTCTGAGAATTAGCTTCTAATAAACCGACTTCTTCTTCTAGCTCTCTTTGAGCATTTACCCTTAAAACTTCATTTACAGAACTTGCGCCAATCACATCATTCATGTGTCCACCTACACCGATAGAAGATTGACCATGTAAACGTGACTCTCCACCACCACTTAATCTTTTGTATACTAATATTTCATTTTTCTCATTTTCTAAAAGACAATATGATATTAATTGTTTATACGAAGGATCTTCTTCCATATCTCCACGTCTTTTAACTTCATAATTAGAAAAAGTATTAAATATCGCTTTACCTTGTGGATCATTTTTAGTTAAAAAGCCGTTAAAAGCATTTGACTCTTGTTCAAAAAGGATATCTCTTGATACTACTATTATTTGTTCATCATATTTAGACATAATGTTCTCCTTACATTAGTTTCTTAATTAGCATTTTATCAAACTAAATCATTAAACAACAAATAAAGGTGCATAAATTAATAATGTCCTATTCACCTGATGGTTAAAATAAAAAAGGAGTGGAACAGAAATAATATTTTTAAAAATTCATTTCATCATCCCCCCCCCGACAAAGTTGTTTAGAATTAAAAACTTGTTACAAATGAAAATTTAATTCAAGCAACTGTTGCCAATATATAATTATAGCCTGAGACATTAGATTATGTCACAGGCTCGGAAAAGTTAATTATTTTAAAGCTTCTTTAGCTTTTGATACTAACTCTGCGAAAGCTTTTTCATCTGAAATAGCAACTTCAGAAAGCATTTTACGGTTAATATTGATGTCAGCTTTTTTCAAGCCATTCATTAATCTTGAATAGCTCATGTCATGTTGACGTGCAGCTGCGTTAATACGTGTAATCCATAATTTACGGAAATCACGTTTACGTTGACGACGGTCACGGAAAGCGTATTGACCTGATTTCATTACTTGTTGTTTTGCTACTTTATATAGTGTGTGTTTAGCACCGAAGTAACCTTTAGCTAATTTAATCGTTTTTTTACGACGTGCTCTTGTTACTGTTCCACCTTTAACTCGTGGCATATTAAATTCCTCCTTAGATATAACAATTAATTATCGTTCATTTATCAATTACAATTATTTTTTATAAGCTAATAATTGTTTTACTCGTTTCATATCGCTTTTAGAAACTAATTTAGCTTTACGTAATTTACGTTTTTGTTTAGTATTTTTATTTGCAAATAAGTGTGATGTGAAAGCTCTTGAACGTTTTAATTGGCCTGAACCAGTTCTTTTAACACGTTTAGCTGCTCCGCGGTGAGTTTTCATTTTTGGCATGATTCATTTCCTCCTAATAATAGTGAATTATTTTTCGTTTATAGGCGCTAACATGATAAACATTTGACGCCCTTCCATTTTAGGTTTCTGTTCAACAGTGGCAATATCTTTACATTCGTCAGCGAATTTTTCTAATACGCGCTGACCAATTTCCTTATGAGTGATTGCACGACCTCTGAAACGAATAGAAACTTTACATTTATCGCCTTTAGATAAGAATTTACGACCATTTTTCAACTTAGTTTGGAAATCATGTTCCTCAATAGTTGGACTTAGGCGTATTTCTTTAACATTGATAACTTTTTGTTTCTTTTTCATTTCTTTTTCTTTTTTCTGCTGTTCGAATTTGTACTTACCATAATCCATAATTCTTGCAACAGGTGGTTTAGCATTTGGTGCTACAACTACTAAATCTAATTCAACACGTTCAGCCATTTCTAATGCTTCTCGTTTTGATTTAACACCAATTTGGTCACCATTTTGGCCAATTAAACGTAATTCTTTAGCGCGAATCTTTTCGTTAACTTGCGTTTGATCTTTTGCTATGGTTGACACCTCCCAAAATTTTACGAAATTTTCCAAGCAAAAAGAGCGGACAAATTATGCCCGCTCTTCTCTCATACACATTTATGTGTGACATGATTGACCTGCCAACTGCTTTAAGCGTCGCTACAGGTGAGAAACGGGTGTTTCTACTTGGTACGTTTCGTATTCAACGTTAATAATCATATCAGTGTATATCATATAAGTCAACAATTATTTTAATATTAGTGATGTTTTACTTCATCCATTGAAACATCTTGTCTTAAATCTACATTATCTAATGGAATTATCTTCGTTTTATATCTCAATTTATGATAAATAAAGAATACTAAGAAAACTGGGATTCCCATATATGTGATAATGAAGCGATTTAAATCGAAATGACCTGTTTTAATAAAATCAACATCTTGCCCAATTATGACAATAACACAGAGCAAGCCTGCGAATATAGGACCGAATGGGAACCATTTAGCTTTATACTTCAATTCCCTTTTACTATGATGTTGTTTTTCGAAAGCTCTTCTAAATCTGTAATGACTAATTGCAATACCTACCCATGCGATAAAGCCAGTCATACCACTAGCAGCAACTATATACTCATATGCATCACCACTTAGTTTTTGCACTAAGAAAATAATAACTACTAAAATCGCTGTTCCAACTAGTGATAGATAAGGAACACCATATTTATTCGTTTTACCAAACGAACGAAAAGCTAATTTATCTTTACTCATCGAATAAAGCATTCGTGTTGAGGCATACATACCTGAATTACCTGCTGATAATACTGATGTTAAAATAACTGCATTCATAAATGATGCCGCAAAAGCTAACCCTGCATTTTTAAACACGAGTGTAAATGGAGAAGTCGCAATATTATCATCGCCACCCATCAATGCATTACTATCGTAAGGGATTAACATACCTATAACAAATATTGCTAATATGTAGAATAATAATATTCTCCAGAATACTTGTTTAATAGCTTTAGGTACAGCGCGTTCTGGATTTTCAGATTCTCCAGCTGTAATACCAATTAATTCTGTACCTTGGAATGAGAATCCAGCAACTAGGAAGACGCCTAGTATTGATAATAAACTCCCACCTAAGTTACCACCTAGTATTGGTCCGTCACCTTTCGTAAATGTCTCGAAACCTACAAATTCTCCACCCATAATACCTAGTATCGTTAAAAGACCAATAATGATAAAGATAATGACTGTTACAACTTTGATTAAAGCGAACCAATATTCACTTTCACCATAAACTCTAACAGATAAAGAGTTTAGTGCGAATATAATAACTAAGAATATACAACTCCAAACCCATGCTGGAATACCAGCCATAGGTGTCCAATATTGAATGACTTGTGCAGCAATGGTTACATCTGCTGCAACTGTAATAACCCAGTTAAACCAATAGTTCCAACCTAACGCAAATCCTAATGATGGATCTACAAAACGTGTTGCGTAAGTACTAAATGAACCAGACACTGGTAAATACGTTGCCATTTCACCTAAAGATGTCATGAGGAAGAATACCATAGCTCCAATAATCGCATATGCAATTAAAGCACCTAGTGCCCCTGCATCGTGTATTGCTCCCCCAGAGGTCATAAATAATCCGGTACCGATACAACCACCCATTGCTATCATAGAAATATGGCGGTCCTTCAGTCCTCTTTTGATTCCATCATCTTGATTTTCGACTTTTTTCATAGAAGCTCCCTTTCTTACAGTAGAGGCTAACTAAAATAGTTTTGTTGTGTTATGCGATGATTATGAACGCATTCAAATTATACTTCCAAATAGTTTATAATTCTTTAAAGCATAAAAAAATGGTTGCATACCTTTTGATATGCAACCATCTGCTTAATCTATGTCGGTAGCACATCACAAATTGTGACAGTACAGTTTCTATTCGATAACTGTCCCAACAAATGATAATTAAGGTTATCATTCATTTCGGCATCTTTACCTTCCACACTTTCAACATACGTTCCTTAATAACTTCTGAAGTGTTACTAATTAAAGACGCAACCTCTAACTCTTTTTTAATTAACTATATAGTAATATACATTAAGCTATCATTTTTATCAAGACTATCTATGTTTTTTCAAACGAATTTCATCTACTAAACTCCAAATAAATTCATCTTTTTCAACTGTTTCTTGATCTTGAGAACCGTATTTACGTACATTGACTTGATTGTTTTCAACTTCTTTATCACCAACAACTATTTGATAAGGTATTTTTTGCATTTGTGCTTCACGAATTTTGTATCCCATTTTTTCATTACGGTCATCAATTTCTACACGTACACCTTGTGATTTTAATTCATCTTGTAAATTTCTAGCATAGTCATAATGTAAGTCAACATTAACAGGTATTATTTCAACTTGTTTAGGTGCTAACCAAGTTGGGAATGCACCCTTAGTTTCTTCAGTTAAGAACGCTACAAATCGTTCCATAGTTGAAACTACGCCACGATGAATAACTACTGGACGATGATTTTCACCATCGCTACCGATGTATGTTAGTTCAAAACGTTCTGGCAATAAGAAATCAATTTGAGCAGTTGATAAAGTTTCTTCTTTACCCATAGCAGTCTTAACTTGAACATCCAGTTTTGGACCATAGAATGCTGCTTCACCAATTGCTTCAACATATGGTAATCCCATTTCATCGACTGCTTCTTTTAACATAGTCTCAGCTTTGTTCCACATTTCATCATCATCCATATACTTCTCTTTATCTTCTGGATCTCTGTAACTTAATCTGAATGTGTAATCTTCAAAGCCAAAGTCACTATATACTTCTTGAATCATGTTAACAACACGTTTAAATTCATCTTTAATTTGATCAGGTCTAACGAATATGTGTGAATCGTTTAATGTCATTCCACGTACACGTTGTAATCCTGATACAGCACCACTGGCTTCATATCTGTGCATAGTTCCTAATTCTGCAATACGGATAGGTAGTTCACGATAAGAATGAGGACGATTATTATAGACCATCATATGATGTGGACAATTCATAGGTCGTAATACCATTTCTTCTGTTTCGTCTAATTTCATTGGTGGGAACATATCATCTCTATAATGATCCCAGTGTCCAGAAGTTTTGTATAACTCTACATTTGCTAACACTGGAGTATATACGTGGTCATAACCCATACTTACCTCTTTATCAACTATATAACGTTCAATTTCTCTACGGATTGTAGCACCATTAGGCAACCATAATGGAAGACCTGCACCTACTAATTGATTGTTAGTGAAAAGCTCTAAATCTTTACCAATTCGACGATGATCACGCTCACGACGTTCTTCAAGCATCTCTAAATGTGCTTTCAAATCTTTTTTATCAAAGAATGCTGTACCATAAATACGCTGTAACATTTTGTTATTGCTATCCCCGCGCCAATATGCACCGGCAGTTGAAAGTAATTTAAATTCTTTGATTTTTGAAGTTGAAGGAACGTGTACACCACGGCATAAATCAGTAAATTCACCTTGTGAATATAAAGTAACACTTTCATCTTCAGGTATAGCGTCAATTAATTCCAATTTATAAGGATCATCTTTGAAGAATGATTTAGCTTCTTCTCTTGATACAACTTTACGTTCAATTTTATGATTTTCATCAACAATTTGTTTCATCGTTTTTTCAATTTTTTCAAAGTCATCTGACGAAACCTTTTCATCCATATCAAAATCATAATAGAACCCACCGTCTATAACAGGGCCAACTCCAAACTTAACATCCCCATATAAACGTTTTAAAGCTTGGGCCATTAAATGGGCAGTAGAATGACGTAAAACTTCAAGCGCTTCATCACTACCTGGAGTCACAATTTCAATTGAACCATCTTCTTCTAATGGTCTAGTTAAATCAACCATTTGATTATTATATTTACCAGCAACCGCTTTTTTTCTTAATCCAGGGCTAATTGATTGTGCAATTTCTTCAGTTGTTACGCCTTTATCAAACGCTTTCGAATTACCATCTGGGAATTGAACATTTATTTGATCCATTATAAAACCTCCATAAATAAATTCTAATTTCGTTGAAATAAAAAAACTCGCCCCTAAAAAAGGGACGAGTTCGTCGTGGTACCACCCTAGTTATTTAGCAATAGCTAAATATCTCTACTTAAGATAACGGTCTTGAGCCGGGCATTGATTACCAACACCTAATGATGAAGGAGTAATAATTTAATTTGTTAGCTAATCTCTCATCATTTATTAGCTCGCTGTATAACATGGATTAAATTATCATATCTTCAATTATTTCAACGATTAAGATTTATCTTAATTATACAATAGTTATTTTAAATTTCAATTGTTTCTTAAATTTTTACCATCCAAATAATATGGCGTTGATAAAGATTTAATTCTTTCAATAATTCTAGCAGCTTTTGTTTCTTCCGCACCTTCACGTGTGATAGATAAATGATGTTCTAGCTCATCAAAATTTAAATTGGATGAGAAAAACGTTGGTAGTTCTTGAACCATGCGATAGTGTAGTAATGGTCCAATTACTTCATCTCTAACCCAAGGTGTTACTTCTTCCGCACCTATATCATCTATCATTAATATATTTGCCTCTCGTATTCGTTGTAACTTTGTTTCATAACTACCATCTCTGAAACCACTTTTTAGCGTGCGAATATATTCAGGTAAATAAACAATCGTAGAAGCAACACTTTTAGCTTTAAGTTGATTGGCAATTGCACCTAGAATAAATGATTTCCCAGTTCCAAATGGACCGTGAATATACATTCCTTTTACATTTTCTCCATTAACTAATTTTTTACAGATATCATTTACATTTTTAGCAATAACTAATCGGTTCAAATCAGTGTCATAAATATCTTTCATCTTAGCGTTTAATGTATCACGTTGCATATGGTGTGATGTGATTAAGTGAGAATTAAACCTTTCTTCATCGTGTTTAATTTTGCAAGGGCACATATTATAACGTATTTTAATTCTATTATTGTCGATATATAATTCAGGTACATGACCTTTAACAAAGTTTGGACAATTTTCATAATCATGCCCATCATAATTTTTTTGTTGATCTTTATACTCTTGTAACACATTTAAGTCATTATCAATGATTTCATTGGTTAATTCAGATTGATGTTCATTTAAGAATGATTTAACATCAGGATCGTTGACGACTTGTTTTTTTATTTTAGCAATTCTTTTTTCTAAATCGCCATTTGATTTGATAATACTATTGAATGATTTCATTTAATCCTCCTCCCAATCGCGTTTTAATTGTTCACGAAACGCAGCTCTTTCCTTTTCAAACTGTTCTTGTTCTTCTTTAGTCGTTTCTTTATCAGTATTTTCTTGACCTCTATTTTTTAACCATTTAGGTGTTTTTTCTCTAGATACAATCTCACGTGATTTTGAATAACGTTTTCTTGATTGACGTTGGTCATTACCTTTATTTTCTGATTTTGATTCATTTGCTTTTAACGCATAGTTATATGCTTCTTTTGCAGTCTTAATACTTAATTTTTTCCAATTAGATGCGATTTCTAAAATATATGTTTTAGGTAGTTTCATCTCATTTTTTAGCATTACAAATTGTAAAAGAATATTAATTACACCAAAGTTTAATTTTTCTCTTTCAACTAACTCTTCAATCATTTTCTTTTGTTGAAATGTTGGTTCTGATTCTGACCATGACGCCAACATATCTATTGGACTTGTTTCCTCTAACAATTGAAACCAATCATCATTTGAAGTGGGTTGACTTGAAGACACAGATTGATTGTTACTATTCACTTCATTTTGATTACTAGCCTTAGTCTCTAGTTCAGGTAATTGTTGATTATGTTCAATTAAATAATACGAACGCGCATGCTTTCTCATTTCTTCGTATGATAATTGTTGATTACTTGTAATAGAATTTAATATAATTCGTTTCATAGCATCTTCTGTTAAACCATACAATGTAGCCAATTGAACAATTAAATCTCTAGCTTCTTTAGTTATAATTTCATCGCTAATAAAATGATGACGTAGCATTTCTTTTAAAATCTCAAAATCAAATGATACATTGGATAAATCTATACCATGATATGGTTTTTCTTTTTTTATTGATGAAGCATCAATAGTAACGCTTGAGTGTGGAATTTTAAAAACATCAGTAAACTTGCGAGTTACTTGTTGAAACCCACTTAAATCAAAATCATGCTTTTTAAAATAATTTTTTAAGCTTTTAAAACGTTGTTTATCGACTTGGTTATATAGATAAATTGATAACATAGGATCATTAAAAAATTGATAGGCAGTTGGTGGCTGTATCAATTCGTAAATAAAAAATGATTGTTGTTCATCATGCTTTACATATGTTTTAAATAAACCGATTGCTTCCAATAAATCCATATACTGTCTAAATTCTGATAAATTCATTTTCAATTCATTCATTATTGTGTAATGCGTTAATGTGTCATCACTATTCACGAATTGGTTCATAAAGTGATATGTACCTATCGCTTGCGCGCCAATTAATGGCATATACAATCTATTAAGTATTTCCAAATGATTATGATTTATTTGGAACTGACGATACACTTTAAAACCGTCATGTGGACTCAAACCATACTCATACGATTGTAAACTCATTTATATATCACTCCGTTTATTATCGTTCAAGATACCTTGCATTGATGCTAACAATTGATCAACATCTTTAAACTCTTTATAAACTGAAGCAAATCTCACATAAGAAACTTGATCGACATGCATCAACAGGTTCATAACATGTTCACCAATATCTCGTGAAGATATTTCAGTTTGTCCGCTATCACGTAGCTGCCATTCAACTTTATTAGTAATATCTTCTAATTGTTGATAACGTACTGGTCTCTTTTCACAAGATCTAACAAGACCATTTAAAATTTTCTCTCTTAAAAATTGTTCTCGAGTTCCATCTTTTTTTACTACAATTAATGGACTTACTTCTATATGTTCGAACGTCGTAAATCGAGTACCACAATTTTCGCATTCTCTTCTTCTTCTAATTGCATTTGCATCATCGGCATGTCTAGAATCAACTACACGCGAATGTGTTGAACTACATTTTGGGCATTTCATATCTTCACCCTCTTGAATAGATTATGATTTATTATACTATAAAAGCATTCTTGACAAAAGAAGTCTAATTCTCATTTAAATTAGACTAAAACAAAAGTATCTTAATAAGAATCTAGTTATATGCATAATATATTTCTTAAATGACAAGAATGTGTGAAAGTTTAAATACAAAATCACATAAAAATAAAATACGAGACTATCAAATCTTAGTCAAAAGATTTAACAGTCTCGTTTTAATTTATAGTGATATCTTCTTAGTTAACCGTTGCAACATTTTCAGAGGCAATTAATTTAGCAATTTGTTGAGCAACTTCAACTACTCTATTTGAGTAGCCCCACTCATTATCATACCATGCAATCACTTTTACTTTATTATCATCCATCACAATTGTGTTTTGAGCGTCAATAACTGCTGAATTAGGATTTGTATTGAAGTCCATTGATACTAGTGGCGCGTCTTCTACATCTAGAATACCATCTAGGCCAGCATTTCTGAATGCATCATTGACTTGTTCAGCTGTAACATCTTCTTTTAAATCTACAACTAAGTCTACAAGTGACACGTTTTTAGTTGGCACACGTAAAGCTAAGCCATGCAATTTACCTTCTAATTCTGGAAGTACTTCTTTTAAAGCTTTAGCTGCGCCAGTTGAAGTTGGAATAATACTTTCATTACATGAACGTGCACGACGTAAATCTTTATGCGGATTATCAATATTATTTTGATCGTTAGTAATCGCATGTACTGTTGTCATAAGACCGTTAACGATGCCAAATTTATCATTAAGCACTTTTGCTACCGGACCAATGCAGTTAGTTGTACAAGATGCATTACTAAAAATGTCATATGTATCTACATCTAATTGGTTATCATTTACCCCTTTAACCACCATTTGTACATGGCCACCCTTAGAAGGACCAGTTAATAATACTTTTTTAGCACCTGCATTAATATGACCTATTGCTTTATCGCCATGGTTAAATTTACCTGTAGCTTCAATTACAATATCAATGTCTAAGTCTTTCCAAGGTAAATTTTCAGGGTTACGGTCAGAAACAAGTTTAATATCTTGTCCATCGACACGGATACCGTTCTCAATTGGTTCTACTTTTTTATCAAATCTACCATGAGTAGTATCATAATTTATTAGATGTGCAATTGTTTCAGGTGGATAGCTTGCGTTAATCGCTACAACGTTTAAATCTTCTTTATGTAATGCGATTCTTAACACCATTCTACCTATTCTACCCATACCATTAATTGCAATATTTGTTGACATTTAAAGCACCCCTTGATCGTTTGTTTATATGTTATACTTTATAAAAATAGTGTAACATAATAATTTGATTTTGAAAGCGTTTTCTATTAATTTTAAAAAATTTTTTAATCGACAATATTTGATTAACAAAAAGCTCTAATAGACTTCTCTATGTAAAAATTTGACATTTACATCATTCATCTACTAGAGCCGAAGCATAAATAATTGCTTAAGCAAATTTTATATATCTTTGTTAATAAAACCTTTATCAGTCAATAGCTGTTCTAAGTTTTGTTTCAGTTCCAACTTATCCCCTAGGTTATCAATAACATGGTCTGCCATTCTACTCTTTTTATCTATTGATATTTGACTATAAACGCGCGCTTTCGCATCCTCTAGCGACAATTGATTTCGCTCCATCAATCTCTCAATTTGAATACTTTCAGACGTGTATACTAACCATACTTCTTCAACTGTATTTTGTAATTCATTTTCAAAAAGAAGCGGGATATCCATAATGACATCATAACCTTGATTAAGATATGATTGCTTTTCTTCTTCCATTATTTCTCTAACTATAGGATGCACAATATCATTTAACTCTAAACGTTTCTCTGGGTGATTAAAAACAATTTCACCTATATATTTGCGATCCATTTCACCTTCCTCAGTGATAGCACTATCACCAAAAGCTGCTCTAACTTGTTCTAAACCTTTGGTTCCTTTTGCAACAGCTTTTCTTGCAGCTATATCAGCATCAACAACTTTAAAACCAAATGCTGTTAATAACTCAGAAACCGTTGACTTTCCAGTGGCAATACCACCTGTTAATCCAATAACTTTTGGCATAAATATTCACTCACCTTTATTTCTGACAATGTGGACAAAAATGACTATTTCGCGATGCAATGACTTTTTGCTCAATATCATGACCACATATTTTACATGTCTTTTGTTTATATACATTTAAGTGTAATTGCATTTCTCCTGTTTTGCCATCAGCATGACGATAATCAGAAATGCTAGTACCGCCATTATTTATACCCTCATTTAATACTTCTTGAACATAATAAAATAACATTTGTCGTTCTTGATTAGATACATCTTTTACTTTTCTCTCAGGTAAAACGCCTGCTCTAAATAACGCTTCACATGCATAAATATTTCCACAACCTGCTATCATTTTATGATCAAGCAACATTTGTTTAATAGGTTTGTTTTGGTATTTCTTAAGTTTAATCCGGTCTAAAAAATAGTTTAATGCATTGTCATCAAAAGGTTCAGGCGCAATTTCAAGAAAAGCTGGATAATCATTATAAGTAGCCAGATTTCTTAATTCACCAAATCGTCTAATATCAGAATAAACAAGTTGTTTACCATTATCTAAATGAAACACAACATGCCAATGTTTTCGATAGTTAGGTGTACTAATATCTGATAATTTATCGACAATAAAAAATCCGCCTGCCATACCTAAATGACTTAATATAATACGCTGGTTGTTATTTTTTTCAATAGTGAAAACAATATATTTACTTCTTCTATCAACGGATTTTATTTTAAAACTTTCACTATTCAATCTGAAACCATCCAAATTAATTCCTTTAATAATTGTCTCTTTTCCTTGTTGTTTACCCTCAATAACTTTGTTTGAAAATGTCACACTTTTAATAGTTGCATTCAATATATAAGGCTCTATACCTCTTTTAACGTGTTCAACCTCTGGTAATTCTGGCATTTCTAATTCCTCTTTCTATTTTGCATCATACCATGTAGATCCATAGTTGGAATCTACTTTTAACGGCACATCTAATTGTAATGCGTGTTCCATAATTTCCTCAACAAATAAACTAAAATCTTCAACTTCATTTGCAAGTACTTCGAAAATTAATTCATCATGTACTTGTAGTAATAATTGAGCATGATATGACGTTCGTTTAATTTGTCTATCAAATTCTACCATTGCTAATTTAATAATATCTGCTGCACTACCCTGTATTGGAGTATTCATTGCCGTACGTTCAGCAAAACCTCTCAAATTAAAGTTTCTACTATTAATATCTGGTATATATCTACGGCGGTGCAATAATGTTTCAACAAATCCATCTGCTTTCGCATCTTTAACAATATCAGACATGTATTGTTTTACACCTGGGAAACTTTCCAAATAATCACCTATAAATGATTTTGCTTTATTTCGAGTAATGTTTAAGCTCTGGCTCAAACCATAATCACTAATACCATATACTATTCCAAAGTTAACAGCTTTAGCTTGTCTTCTCATTAAAGCGTTAACTTCATTCGCTTCTACATCAAATACTTTCATCGCAGTAGCAGTATGAACATCTCTTTCATTGATAAATGCTTCTTTCATACTTTCATCTTGGGTAATATGAGCAAGTACACGTAATTCAATTTGAGAGTAATCAGCTGATAATATCACGCTATCATTTGAAGTAGGCTTAAAAGCTTTTCTAATCTTACGTCCTTCTTCAAGACGGACAGGTATATTTTGTAAATTAGGATCTACACTTGATAAACGACCAGTTTGTGCTAATGTTTGATTGAAGCGAGTATGAATTCTGTTATCTTTACTTATGACTTTTTGTAATCCCTCTACATAAGTGGATTGTAATTTTGATAATTGACGATATTCAAGTATATAGTCAATGATTGGGTGCTGACCTTGTAACTGCTCCAACACATCAACTGCAGTAGAATATCCAGTTTTTGTTTTTTTAATGACAGGTAGTTCTAGTGTTTCAAATAATACTACACCTAATTGTTTAGGAGAGTTAATGTTAAATTCTTCCCCAGCCGCTTCGTGAATATTACTTATTAGTAAATCTAATTTTTCTTGAATTTCAGACTGCATTTGTTTTAAATCATTAATATCCGTATAAATTCCTGTTTCTTCCATTTCACTTAAAATACGTGCAAGTGGAAGTTCTAAATTTAACAATAGATCAATTTGTTGGTGCGATTCTAATTCAGCAACCATTTCAGGTTTGCAGGCATAAATTGCCTCTGTGATTGTAGCAATATGCTTATTTAAAATTGCGTCTTCTGGAACATGTCGCTTTTTCCCTTTGCCATAAATTGAAATATCATCTTGAACAAAATTTTGATTATAATTACTTACTACAGAATTTACATCATCTATCGTTCTCGATGGATCAATAATATAACTTGCTAACATAACATCAAATACAATATTTTTTATATCTATATCTAATCTATGCGCAACAACGTATGTTTTTTTAGCATCATAAACAATTTTTTCTGTAGTATCATTCTCTAGCCATTTAATCAATTCAGGATATTCCTTTAGTTGATCGGAAGCTATTACAACATGGTCCACTCCATCATAAAATCCAAATTTTAAAATTGTATCCTGTAAGTAATTGGTACCATCTACTTCGATGTGAATCACAGCTTCTTTTAATTCTTTAAAATTTATGTTGTTAAAATCATTACTCACTTCAATGACTTTATCCTCGTGATTCTCTTCAGTATTATTACTATCTATATCAGATAATAATTGTTTGAATTCTAAATTTTTGAATAATTCAATTTTATCTTTATTATCATCTTGATTTTCTAACTTAGTATCTTGTAATGCAACTTCAATTGGGCTATCTTTATTAATTGTTGCTAATTCTTTACTCATAAATACATCTTCACGACTGTTTTCAAGTTTTTCCTTTAATTTTTTTCCTGAAACAGATTCTATATTGTCATAAACACCTTCAACAGTATTGAATTGTTTCAATAATTTGATAGCCGTCTTTTCACCTACACCAGCAACGCCAGGGATGTTATCAGATGTGTCACCCATAAGTCCTTTCATATCTATAATTTGACTTGGGTTAAGTCCATCATATTTTTCATTAATGAATTCTGGAGTATAATGATCAACATCTGTTACACCTTTCTTAGTGTAATAAATTGTAACATTATCAGTTGCTAACTGTGTCAAATCTCGATCACCAGTAACAATAATCGTTTCAAACCCTTGCTCGTTAGCTTCTTTACTTAATGTGCCTATAATATCATCAGCCTCATAATTTTCTAACTCATAGTGCTTTATATGGTAAGTATCTAATAATTGTCGAATGTATGGGAACTGTTCGCTTAACTCAGGTGGGGTACTCTGTCTTCCGCCTTTGTATTCACTAAATTTTGAATGTCTAAATGTTGTTTTGCCGGCGTCAAACGCAACTAAAAAGTGTGTTGGTTGTTCTTTTCTTATAATCTTTTCCAATAACATAGCAAAACCGTATACTGCATTCGTATGTATTCCTGCTTTGTTAGAAAGTAGTGGTAATGCATAAAATGCTCTAAAACTTAAACTATTACCATCAATTAAAACTAATTTATTCAAAGCGTATACCTCCAGTGTGATTTTATTATATTTTAGCATATAACCTGTGCCATAACGAATGTATGGTTTATACAATAACTTTTCACACTCTACATTACTTATTATTTAAATAAAAAAGGCACTTTCATATCCTCAACCAAATTTTTGGTTCAAGTATACGAAAGGCCTTAAAATAATAGTATTAATTATTAATCAAAATAAAAGTTCTTGTACCTCGATATTATAGTCATTCTTAATTGAATGATATTATTCTTGTTCATCTAAAAATGAAACTTTAAATAGCGAGCCCTCACCAATATTGCTTTCGACATTAATCGTTCCATGGTGTGCCTCTACTATATGTTTTGTTATAGATAAACCTAAACCTGTACCACCTGAATCTCTACTTCTTGCTTTATCCACCCGATAAAATCTTTCAAAAATATGCTTTTGATCACTTTTATCTATTCCAATACCAAAGTCTTGTATTTCTAAATTTACTTCATGTCCTTCTCTATACACTCTTACAATAACCTCATTATTCTCAAGTGAATAATTAATTGCATTTGATAGTAAATTAGTAATGACTTGTGCAATTTTGTTTTCATGTGCTTCTATAATGACATCTTTTTCTATTTCGGATACTATTTTAATATTTTTATATCTTGCCTGGTTTTGTAAATTATCAATAGTTGTGTAAGCAAGCTCTGATAAATTCATAAATGCTGTTTCTATCTCTGTTTGTTGTTCGATATGTGATAAATCCAATAAATCCATAACGAGAGACTCAATACGATTAGATTCTTTTAAAATAATATTTAAGAACATATCAAGTGATTCTTCATCATTTTTCGCACCTTCGATGAGTGTTTCAGCGAAGCCTTTAATAGATGTAATAGGTGTTTTAAGCTCATGAGATACATTTGCAACAAACTCCCGACGCAAGTTTTCCAATTTTTTCAAATTTGTAATGTCATGCATTACTACAACCATACCTTGTAACTTTTTCTTAGATTTACTTAGTATTGGAACACATGACAAATCGAAATATTTATGATGAACATTATTTAATAAAATTTCTATCTGATCATATAATGGCTTTTCAGTTTTAAAACTTTCTAGAATTAATTGTTGAATTTTAGGATCTAAATATGATGTATAGTTTTTATTTTCAACCTTACCGTTTGGCCTAAACAACTCATAGTACGCATGATTGGCCACCACAATTTCACCATGTTTGTCAATCATTAATACTGAACTTGGTATATTTTCTAATGTTGTTTTTAATCGATTTGATTGCATTTTTTGTTTATTATTAAGCTTCTGTAAACGTCTTGCAAGATCGTTAGTTGTGATAAATAGCGCTTTTGTCTCCTTAACATTGCTTTCAGGTACTCTAACATGATAATATCCATCTGCAATTAACGAGGTAGCATAAGTCACTTCATTAATCGGTCTAATATATGTACGATTGATACTTCTAACAGCTAAATAAATCGCTAAAAGAACAATAATTCCTATTAAAGATAAATACTTCCACATACTTTTTTGTAATTCAAGAATCTCAGTATTCATCCCACTTATGTATATCGTTTTGTCATTGACAGTTGTTTTAAATGTGTATCTAACCTGACCATTTTCTCTTTTATAAATGATATTTGATGGATTAGCTTCATTATCAATGTTATCATTTATTTTATTTTGGTTACCAATTTGGTATATCACTTTACCATTTTCAGAAATTCTAACAATTAAATTTTGATTAGCTGAAATATTTTTAATTTCATTATTCTCATTTTGCTTGTTTAATTTCAAAAAATTTTCAGATACATGTTTGAGTTCCCTAACCTGAGCTGTTGATAATATTTGATAAATTGTATGATGAATAATGACGCCTAAACCAATAAAACTGATTATAGTAATTGTGCTTAATAGCAATAATAATCTATGATGAAATTTAAGCATTAAGCTTTAGGTCTCTCTAATTTATAACCGAGTCCACGAACAGTTTTAATTAATTTAGGTTGTTTCGGATTCTCTTCGAGTTTGTCTCTTAAATGACTTATATGAACATCAACAATTCGAGAATCGCCTGCGAATTCATAATTCCATACTGAATTTAACATGTGCTCTCGAGTGATTACTCGCCCTTGTCTTTCTATTAGATACAACAATAGTTCAAATTCTTTAGGAGTGAGTTCTAATAATTCATCATCTTTATATACCTCAAAGAATTCAGGTCTGATTCTAATATTTTCAATCAATATATCCTCATCATCAACATCTTCTTTTTCAATTTCACTAGCAAATTTCGATCTTCTCAAGATAGCTTTAACTCTCGCCACTACTTCTCTAGGAGAAAAAGGTTTTGTCATATAATCATCGGCACCTAATTCTAATCCTAATACACGATCAAACTCATCATCTTTTGCAGTTAACATTAAAATAGGTACTAAATTTTTATCAGAACGTATTGTTTTACATACTTCAATACCATCTTTCTTAGGTAACATTACATCTAAAACGACAAGTTCTGGTTGAATTTCATTCACCTTTTCCAAAGCCTCTTCACCATCGTAAGCTACCTCAACGATGTAACCAGCCGTTTCAAGATTATATTTAAGTAAAGTTACAATTGATTGCTCATCGTCAACCACTAATACTTTTTGTGACATAATGTGCCTCCCTGAATTAATATAACATTTCAATTTCATTATAACGGAAGTTAAAACAAAAATAACATACAACATATTAAATTTACATAATCTTAACAATCATATGATTATTTTCCAAATATTGAGTATTTATTTATTTATTTTTAAAAAATTATTAACAAATTATAGTTATTTGCTTTACTTTATAATAAAAAAGCGGAACAGAATTTAATTTAAATTCACTGTTCCACTTTTATTAAAAATTGTTAAGATTGAGAATCCCTTAAAACTTGCGTTATTGTGTTAACTACTACATTAGTGCCATGCATCATCAATCTATTAATTTTTTAAAGTTTTAAATTATTAATGTGTAAATAAATTACTTTAAGTTTTTAATTAACTCATCAGCGAATTCTGAAGTTGATACTTCAGTAGCACCATCCATTAAACGAGCAAAATCATAAGTTACAACTTTAGAAGCAATAGTAGCTTCAATTGCATCAGTAATCTTATCAGCGGCTTCTTGCCAACCTAAATGTTCTAACATTAGAACTGAACTTAATAATTCAGAAGATGGGTTAACTTTGTTTAAACCAGCATACTTAGGTGCAGTACCATGTGTTGCTTCGAAAATAGCGTGTCCTGACTCATAGTTAATGTTTGCACCAGGTGCAATTCCAATTCCGCCCACTTGAGCTGCTAAAGCATCCGAAATATAGTCACCATTTAAATTCATTGTAGCAACTACATCATGTTCTGCTGGACGAGTTAAAATTTGTTGTAAGAAAATGTCAGCGATAGAATCTTTAATAATGATCTTTCCATCTTGTTCAGCTTTTTCTTGAGCTTGATTTGCTGCATCTTTACCATCTTTTTCAACAATTTCATCGTATTGTTGCCAAGTAAATACCTTATCAGCAAATTCATTATGAGCTACATCATAGCCCCATTGCTTAAATGCGCCTTCGGTGAATTTCATAATATTACCTTTATGAACAAGCGTAACAGTTTTACGGTTATTATCGATTGCATACTGAATTGCAGCTCTAACTAAACGTTCAGTACCTTCTTTAGAAACTGGTTTCACACCAATACCTGAAGTTTCTGGGAAGCGAATGTTAGTAGCACCCATTTCATTTTGTAAGAAATCAATGATTTTTTTAACTTCATCAGTACCTTCTTTAAATTCGATACCTGCATAAATATCTTCAGTATTTTCACGGAAGATAACCATATCAACATCTTGTGGACGTTTAACTGGTGAAGGAACACCTTTGAACCAACGAACTGGACGTAAGCATGTAAATAGGTCTAATTCTTGACGTAATGCAACATTTAATGAACGAATACCACCACCAATTGGTGTAGTTAAAGGTCCCTTAATAGCGATTAAATATTCTTTAATCGTATCAAGCGTTTCTTGAGGTAACCATTCACCAGTTTTATCAAAAGCTTTTTGACCTGCTAATACTTCTTTCCATTCAATACGTTTTTCGCCGTTATATGCTTTTTCAACAGCCGCATCAATAACGCGACTCGCTGCTTTCCAAATATCTGGGCCAATACCATCACCAATAATAAAAGGAATAATTGGTTCATTAGGTACATTTAATCCATCGTTAATTCTAGTAATTTTTTCAGTTGACATAATTTTACCTCCAAATATTGTGAAATCTATTAAAGTTTATAATTTATCTTTCTTCAATTGGTAAATACTTACGATTTGTTTCACCGACGTAATTAGCTCTAGGACGCATTATTCTATTATCACGATATTGTTCTAGAATATGTGCTGTCCAACCAGATGTACGACTTACCGCGAAAATTGGCGTGAATAAATCGTGTGGAATATCCATACTATGATATACAGTAGCACTAAAGAAATCGACATTAGGAATAAGTCCTTTTTCTTCTTTCATACGTTTCTCAATAGCTATTGAAATATCATATAATTCACTTCTACCAGTTTCAGAAGTGATTTTTCGGCTCATCTCACGTAAATATTTGGCTCTTGGATCTCCGTCTTTGTATACTCTATGACCGAATCCCATGATTTTTTCTTTATTTTTGAATTTTTCATCTAAATAAGCATCAACCTCATCAACTGATTTAACATCAGCAAGCATGCTCATTACTTGTTCATTTGCTCCACCATGTAAAGGTCCCTTTAATGAACCTACTGCAGCTACAATACCAGAGTACATATCAGATAAAGACGATACGGCACAACGTGCAGTAAATGCAGAAGCATTAAGTTCATGGTCAGCATGTAACACTAATGCTTTATTAAATGCTTCAGCTTCAGTATCTGTTGGTAATTCTCCTCTTAACATATATAAGAAGTTAGCTGCATAACTTAAATCAGGATTAGGTTTAACAGGTTCTTTACCTTCACGAACACGCGCAAATGCTGTAACTAAAGATGCAATTTTCGCTTGAATACGTATTGCTCTTTCTTTTCTATTTTCTTCTGTTTCATTTTCAGCATCAGGATCAAAATGAGCAATATATGATACAGATGTACGTAGTGCCGTCATAGGGTGCACATTATCAGTTGCGTATTCTTCAAAATGCTTATAAACTCTTGGGTTTAAAGTCATATAATGATTAAATTTTTCTCTTAATGCATCTAATTCATCTTGAGTAGGCAATCTATAATTCCATAATAAAAACACTATTTCTTCGAACAATGCATTTTCTGCTAAATCATCAATATCGTATCCCGCATACGTTAATTGACTATCAATAATTGAACTGATTTTAGTTTCAGCTGCAATTACCCCTTCTAAACCTTTTTGTAATTCTGCCATAAGTAATTCCCCTTTTCTTATACATAATGTAATGGCTTTCAAATACTATTATAGCCAATGTGATAACTTTTGTGAACGATTATATATCGTTCAATAAATGCTATTTAACTTTAAATTTTTAAACTTATCTTTACTTAAACGCCCAATAAACGCCATTATATAAGCTTTCATTCCAATTTAAATTATGTAATTAATGAGAAAATATTGAAAATTTCAATTTAATTATCAAGCTTGATTACAATTATTTAATCTAAATTTAGAGGGATTTTTAGAAAAAATTCGAAAAATAATTGTCGAATTGAATTTATAAGTGCATAATAATATTAATTAAATGTAAGGGAGTTGTCTTATGGCTGAAGAAAAATTACAAAGAGGATTGAGTAATCGTCATGTGCAATTGATTGCTATTGGTGGCGCTATAGGTACCGGATTATTCTTGGGAGCAGGTCAAACAATAGCAATGACTGGTCCATCTATTCTATTAACTTATATTATTATAGGTTTCATGTTGTTCATGTTTATGAGAGGCTTAGGTGAGATTATAATTCAAAATACTCGCTTCAAATCTTTCGCCGATGTGACAAATGAATACATAGGACCGTTTGCTGGTTTTGTAACTGGTTGGACTTATTGGTTGTGCTGGATTATAACAGGTATGGCTGAAGTAACTGCTGTTGCTAAATATGTTAGTTTCTGGTTCCCTGCAATTCCAAACTGGATTAGTGCACTATTCTGTGTGCTTATATTAATGCTATTTAATTTGCTTAGTGCTAAATTATTTGGTGAATTAGAATTCTGGTTCGCTATTATTAAAATTATAACTATCATCGCTTTAATCGTTGTAGGTTTAGTCATGATTTTAATGGCATATAAAACACAATTTGGACATGCGAGTTTTACAAATTTATATAAACATGGCATCTTTACTCACGGAGCATCTGGGTTCTTTATGTCATTCCAAATGGCATTGTTCTCATTTGTTGGTATTGAAATGATTGGTGTAACTGCAGGAGAAACTAAAGATCCTCAGAAAACAATTCCAAAAGCTATCAATGCTGTACCGTTAAGAATTTTAGTATTCTACGTTGGTGCATTAGCGGTAATTATGTCTATTATTCCTTGGGATAAAGTTGACCCTAGTGAAAGTCCATTTGTTAGATTATTCTCATTAATTGGTATTCCTTTCGCTGCTGGATTGATCAACTTTGTAGTATTAACTGCTGCAGCATCATCTTGTAATAGTGGTATATTCTCAAACAGTCGTATGTTATTTGGTTTATCAGAACAAGATCAAGCACCACCTATCTTTAGAAGTACTAATAAAAATGGTGTTCCTCATTTTGCTATTATTGGTTCATCTGCATTATTATTAGTAACAGCATTATTAAACTACATCTTCCCGGATGCTACGTTAGTGTTTACTTATGTAACAACAATTTCGACTGTATTATTTATTATCGTATGGGCATTAATTATTATTGCTTATATTAATTATCACAGAAAAAATCCTGAGCTACATAAAACTGTATCTTATAAACTTCCTGGTGGTAAATATATGGGTTACGCAATATTAGTATTCTTCTTCTTAGTATTTTGTTTATTATTTGTAAATGAAACAACTAGAAATGCTATTTTCTTAACTCCAATATGGTTTATATTACTAGGTTTAATGTATTTGAGATATAGACAAGTTGCTAAGAATAATAAATAATTTAAAATTCTTAAATGATTATAATAGCCAGTAAATGAATTAACATAAAAATTCATTTACTGGCTTGTTTTTATAATAAACCTATTATCTAATAACTATATCTAATGTTTTAGAAAATTAATTTATATCTTCTTCAATTTTAGACTCAAATTCATCTAATAAATCGCGTGCTTCATCAACCGATTCTGTACTCATTAATTGATGACGTAATTGACTAGCTCCTTTAATCCCCTTCACATAAATCTTAAAAAATCTTCTTAAACTTTTGTATTGTTGACTTTCATCATTTGAATATTTCTCAAACAATGATAAATGCAATCTAAACAAATTCAATAGTTCTTTACTAGTATGTTCACGGGGTTCTTTTTCAAAAGCAAACGGATTATTAAAGATCCCTCTACCTATCATCACGCCGTCAACACCATATTTCATGGCAAGTTCAAGTCCAGTTTGTCTATCTGGAATATCTCCATTAATCGTTAGTAATGTATTAGGTGCGATATCATCTCTTAATTGTTTAATTGCTGCGATTAATTCCCAATGCGCATCTACTTTACTCATCTCTTTGCGTGTTCGAAGATGTATAGATAAATTTGCGATATCTTGTTTAAAAACGTGTTTTAACCAATCTTTCCACTCTTCAATATCATAATAACCTAAACGGGTTTTGACACTAACAGGTAATCCACCAGCTTTAGTAGCTTGAATAATCTCAGCAGCTGTTTCAGGTCTCAATATTAAACCAGAACCTTTACCTTTCTTTGCGACATTAGCTACTGGACATCCCATATTTAAATCTATACCTTTAAAACCCATTTCAGCTAAACCAAAACTCATTTCTCTAAACTGTTCGGGTTTATCGCCCCATATATGTGCTACCATAGGCTGTTCATCTTCACTGAATGTCAATCTTCCACGAACGCTATGAATACCTTCCGGATGGCAATAACTCTCAGTGTTTGTAAATTCAGTGAAAAAAACATCAGGTCTAGCAGCCTCACTTACAACATGTCGAAAAACGGTATCAGTAACGTCCTCCATAGGTGCTAAAATAAAAAAAGGACGTGGTAATTCACTCCAAAAATTTTCTTTCATAATAATTAAACCTTCTTATAATAGTATATCTCAATTAATCCATGTTATATTACCACAAATTATAACCTTATTCAAAATGAAATTTTATAACTCAATTAACTTTCCTATTTGAAATTCTCATTTAATGAATTTCTTTCTAGTGAAATGAAAAAACTGAGAAAAACTCTTCACGAGCTTATTCCCAGTTTAATCAACTATTGCGAATTTGCAATATCGCTTTGAAATATTATCTGTTCTGGCTCTCTTATCTTATTAAGTTAGCCATCATTTATAATAATGAATTAAAGTACGTTAGCATACCCTTCAAATATTTTACCTTGAGCAGCATCTACTGTTACTAAAATACCATCTTTTAATTCTTTAGTAGCATTTTCAACACCTATAATTGTTGGAATACCTTTTTCAAGTCCAATAATCGCACTTGGTGACGTGATACCATTTTCTTCTGTAATTAATCCAACTGCTTGCTCAATATAAGGCACTAATGTCTCATCTACAGAATTAGTAACAATAACTGATTCACTTAAATCTACGCCTTCTAAATCACTAGCACTGTTAGCAACTACAGTTTTACCAACTACTGATCCACGACCGACACCTTGTCCTTTTGCAATTTCATCTCCAACTAAATGTAATTTCATCATATTAGTTGTACCTTTTTCACCAGTAGGTACACCGGCAGTAATAATAATTAAATCACCATTTGTAACTCTTCCAGTTTCTACTGCTGTAGCAACTGCATTATTTAATAGGTCATCAGTAGTTTTACGACCTTTTTTAATTACAGGATATGCACCCCAAACTAAAGCAAGTTGACGTGCAGTGTGCTCGCTAGGGGTAACCGCAATGATATCAGAATGTGGACGATATTTAGAAATAGTTACTGCAGTTGAACCACTTTCAGTTGCTGCAACAATAGCTTTAACTTTTAAATTTAAAGCAGTATGTGCAACTGAAACACCAATAGCATTCACTAATGAAGTTTCTACTAGTTTAGTACGGTCTGATAATAATTTTTTATAATCTTGTGCCGCTTCAGCAGAAATCGCAATATTTCTCATTGTTTTAACAGCCTCTTCTGGATATAAACCAGCAGCAGTTTCACCAGAAAGCATAACTGCGTCAGTACCATCATAAATTGCGTTAGCAACGTCACTAGCTTCCGCTCTTGTCGCACGAGGATTTCGTTGCATTGAATCTAACATTTGAGTAGCTGTGATAACTGGTTTACCTAGTTTATTACATTTTCTGATTAAATCTTTTTGTACAATTGGTACAGATTCTGGTGGAATTTCAACACCCATGTCACCACGAGCTACCATTAAACCATCAGACACTTCTAATATTTCTTCTATATTATCAATACCTTCTTGGTTTTCAATTTTAGGGAAAATAGTGATATTATGATTATTTTCTCTTTCAAGAATTTCACGAATATCTAAGACATCACTTGGACGTCGTACAAAGCTTGCTGCGATATAATCAACATCTTCTTTGATACCAAATAAGATATCATCAGCATCTTTATCAGTAATACCTGGTAAATTAACTTTTACACCTGGTAAATTTACGCCTTTTTTATTTTTTAATTCACCAGTATTTAAGATATCACATTTAACTTCGCCTTTTGTTTTATCGATGTCTTTTACTTGTAGTTCAACTAAACCATCATCAAGTAAAATGTAAGAACCTACTTGAACATCGTTGATTAAATCTTCATAAGTTACTGAGAATTTTTCAGGTGTACCTTCAACTTGAGACATACTAACAATAACTTCTTTGCCTTTTTCAAGCATAATTAAGCCATCTTTCATGTCATGAGTACGAATTTCAGGTCCTTTAGTATCTAATAGGATACCAATTGTTTTACCTAATTTATCAGCTACTTTACGAATCGTATCAATACGTGCTTTATGCTCTTCATGACTACCATGAGAGAAATTCAAACGCGCTACGTTCATACCAGCTTTCATTAATTTTTCTAACATTTCCTCAGACTCTGATGCAGGTCCAATTGTACATACAATTTTAGTCTTTCTCATTTTAAAAAGCCTCCTAAATTAAATAGATAACTCTTTCGCTAATTCATAAATATCAGTATTGAATTTATGGTCGTTACCATTGAAAATTTCATCAAATGGTGTGGCAGTCAATTTGTTATTCATAATACCTACTCCATGTCCAGAATGACCTTGTATTAATAAATCAACGGCGTAACCACCTAAGCGTGAAGCTAATACTCTGTCAGTACCTGATGGGCTACCACCACGTTGGATATGGCCCAGTACAGACACACGTGCATCAACATTAATATATTTCATTAATTGATCCGCGCATTCTTGGCCACTCATACTGCCCTCAGCTACCATGACGATTGAGTGTTTTTTACCTCGTTTGATACCTTTTTCTATTTTTTCGGCAATATCTTTAATATCTGTATTGACTTCAGGAACTAATATTGTTTCAGCACCGACTGATAAGCCAGCCCATAATGCTAAATCACCGCAATCACGTCCCATAACTTCTACAATAAAGGTTCTAGCATGACTTGAAGCAGTGTCTCTAATCTTGTCTACACTATCAATAATTGTGTTCAACGCTGTGTCAAACCCAATAGTGAAGTCAGTACCATTAATATCATTATCAATAGTACCTGGAATTCCTATTGTTTTAATATCTTTCGTCTCTTCACTAATACGTTGGGCACCTCGGTAACTGCCATCTCCCCCAACTACTACTAGTCCCTCAATACCACGTTTGTGTAAATTCTCTATACCTTTTTGTCTTACACTCGCCTCTTTGAATTGTGGACATCTTGCAGAGTAAAGGAAAGTTCCTCCACGTTGAATTGTATCCCCTACTGAACCCAATTCAAGTTTATGAATATTGTCATCAAGTAATCCTTGATAACCTTGATAAATTCCATAAACTTCAATGTTGTTATAAATCGCCTTACGCACAACTGCTCTAACAGCAGCATTCATTCCTGGTGAATCTCCACCACTAGTTAAAACCGCAATTTTCTTCATGACGACATTCCCTTTCCTAACTATATTTCTCTTTAATAATAAATTACCATAATTTTTTTTAGTGTTCCATCAATATAGGTGCACAAAATACATGTAAACGTTTTACAAACAATTTTTCATTTTGCAATAAAAAAGGGGTGAACAATATTCACCAAGAATCAATTGTTTCACCCTTATAAGGAAAACTACAGCTAGGAAAATATAATAAAGGTTCCTTCACAACTTAATTTGCAACTGTGTTTTTCAAAGTAATTTTAAATATTAATTTGTATGTGTACCAGCCCAGCTATTTTTCAATAAAAGCACCGATATTTCTAAACTTATTAAATCTATCTTCAACTAATTCATCAGCACTTTGTTGTTGAAGTTGTTCTAAATGATTTACGAATGCTTGCTTAATATCAATAGCTTGTTGTTCTATATTATTGTGTGCACCACCTAAAGGTTCATCAATAACACTATCAATAACGTTTAAATGATGTAAATCTTTTGCAGTAATTTTCATAGTTTCGGCAGCCATTTTTGCTAATGAGCTATCTTTCCATAACAGTGCCGCTGCTCCCTCTGGGGAAATGACAGAATACGTACTGTTTTCAAGCATCATAATTCGATTGGCTATCCCAATTCCTAGTGCACCACCACTACCACCTTCGCCGATAACGATAGCTATCACTGGCACTGTTAGAGATGCCATCTCAACTAAGTTTCTAGCAATAGATTCACTTTGTCCGCGTTCTTCAGCAGCTTTACCTGGATAAGCACCTTTAGTATCAATGAAAGTAAAAATAGGTCTATTAAATTTCTCAGCTTGTTTCATTAATCTCAATGCTTTACGATAACCTTCAGGATGCGCCATACCAAAGTTTCGATATATATTATCCTTAGTATCTTTACCTCTTTGTTGGCCTATAACTGTAACAGGGGTACCGTTTAAATACCCAATTCCACCAATCATTGCAGGGTCATCTCTAAAATTACGATCTCCATGTAATTCAATAAATGAATCGAAGATATATGGAATATAGTCTAATGTCGTAGGTCGTTCTTGGAGACGAGCAATTTGCACTCTATCCCAAGGCTTAAGATTGGTATATATTTTTTTGGTTTCCCTTTCAAGTGATGCTTCAAGTAAATCAATTTCATCTTGTAAATCTACATCATTTTTTTCTTGAGATTGCTTAAGAGATTCAATTTTATTTTTTATTTCAAAAAGTGGTTTTTCAAAATCAAGCATCTTTATTCACCTCTTGGTGCAATTTTAATAATTGAGCAAGTGTTTCTTTCATCTCTTTACGGTGAACAACTTTATCAAGTTGACCATGCTCAAGAAGAAACTCTGCAGTTTGGAAATCATCTGGAAGTTTCTCATTAATAGTTTGCTCAATAACACGTCGACCAGCAAATCCAATTAAGGCTTTAGGTTCACTTAAATTGATATCCCCAACAGATGCAAAACTAGCAGAAACACCACCAGTTGTTGGATGCGTAAGATAAGAAATATATAATAATCCGGCATCTGAGTGACGTTTCAGTGAAACACTCGTTTTACCCATTTGCATCAATGAAATAATACCTTCTTGCATCCTAGCACCACCACTTGCAGAAAATAATATGAATGGTAGTCTATGTTCTGTTGCATAATCAATAATTCGACATATTTTCTCACCAACAACTGAACCCATACTTCCCATTCTAAATCTAGCATCCATAACAGCTACACCAAATTGAACACCATCTAGTTTGGCAGTACCGGTTACAACCGCTTCGCTTAAATCAGTTTTTTGTTGGTCTTTTTCAATTTTTTCTTGATATCCAGGAAAGTCTAAAGGATTTGCTGATGTCACTCCTTTATCAAATTCAACGAAACTATTTTCATCAGTGATTGCTTCAATTCTCTTATATGCAGGTAATGCAATATGGTGATCACAATTAAAACATACATTTAAATTCTCATTTAATTCTTTTGTATACATTATTTTTTTGCATTTTGGACATTTAGTCATAATACCTGCTGGTACTTCATTTTGTTTTGAATCTTGAACTGTTAAATATTTTCGTTTTTTACTACTACGATTAAAAAAGTCTTTAAACATTCGTAAACCTCCACCTAATCATACAACCTTAATTTATTACATCTCAATTTAATATATGATCGAACATAAAATATGAGTTAGAAATAATACATGTCTTTGTTTTTTATTAAAATTGTTGCAATTCTAGGTTATTTCAAGTCTGTTAATTGCATTGTTTTGTCATAAACTTTTTGAGGATCCACTTCAATTCTTGCCACGCCAGTTTCCATTGCTACTTTTGCAACTTCACGTGCAACTGAAGGAGCTACCCTTTTATCGAAAGGACCAGGAATACAATAATCCGGATTCAACTCATCTTCATCTATAAGATTAGCAATCGCTTCAACCGCCGCTTTCTTCATATCTTCATTTATATGTGTTGATTCAGTGTCTAATGCACCTCTAAAAATACCTGGGAACGCAAGTACATTATTAATTTGGTTCGGAAAATCTGAACGACCTGTTCCTACAACTTTAGCGCCTGCTTCTTTAGCATCATTGGGCTTGATTTCTGGATCTGGGTTAGCCATTGCAAAGATGATTGCATCATCCGCCATTGATTTAACCATGTCTTTTGATAGTAAGTTAGCAACTGAAACACCTATAAATACATCAGCATCTTTAATTACATCTTGTAATGAACCTTCAATTTTGTCTTTGTTTGTGAATTTAGCTACATAATCCTTAGTGTCATTCATACCATAAGGTCGACCTTCAAAAATAGCACCTCTTGAATCGCACATTATCATATTTCTGACACCGTAAGAATCTAATAATTTAACAATTGCAATACCTGCTGCCCCTGCACCATTTAACACAACTTTAATTTCAGATAAATCTTTATCAACAATTCTTAGTGCATTGATTAAACCAGCCATAGTAACAATCGCTGTACCATGTTGATCATCATGGAAAACTGGAATATTAGTTTCTTTTTTAAGACGATCTTCTATTTCAAAACATCTTGGTGCTGAAATATCTTCTAGATTAATTCCTCCATAATTAGGTGAAATTAATTTAGCTGTTCTAATAATTTCTTCTGTATCTTTAGTATCTAAAGCGATAGGTACACCGTTTATACCTGCAAAACTTTTAAAAAGAACAGCTTTACCTTCCATAACAGGAATACTAGCTGGGGCACCAATATTACCTAAACCTAAAACTGCAGTGCCATCAGTAACAACAGCCACAGTATTTCTTTTAATCGTGTAATCATATACAGTTCTTGGATCTTCATGTATTTCTTTACATGGTTCTGCTACGCCTGGTGAATAGGCTAAACTTAATTCTTCTTTATTAGTAACTTTGATATTAGGTGTAATTTCCAACTTACCTTGATTTTCTTTATGCATTTGTAATGCATCATCTCTTAAAGACATTAAATCAACCCCTGTTTATTTACTAAAATATCGAAAGTTCATCAGTATAATGAATATATATTCTCTGCATTTAAAATTTTTTAAGATAAAATAAACCGATGACTTTATTTTATAAATCATCAATTTACTATATCATAATTTTTTTATACATAAAAGTTATAAAATTCTTATATCTTTTGGATCAAAAGCCTCAACAAAGGTTTTAATTTCATTCGATGTTTTATCCATACTACCTAAATAATCAAGTTCTCCAGTTTGTTCATTATATATGTTCACTTTAATCATATGGTTGTTTTTATGATCACTAAGAATTTGTTTAATTTCATCTAAGTTATGAATGTTTCTTAAAATAATTTGAGATGCCCCATTCATTTTAGTTACTTCAAAATGTTCAACTGAATCCATTTGATTTAAAATGAGCTGCAATTGTTGTTTTCTCTTTTCAAATTTCCCCCAAACAATATACATTTCTCTCTCATTTAATTGAGTTTCATACCGTTTGAATTTATCTGGAAATAAAACTGCATCCATCGTATGTCGCCCATCATTTAGAACTAAAAATGCCATATTTTGACCATTCTTGGTCCTTATTTGTTTGATTTGATCTACTTGAACCAAAATAGGTTTGTGATTTACAACATTACTTAGTGTATAGATACCTAAATATTGCTTTTTATTAAATTGCTTTTCGACTGGATGATTAGAAACATAAAATCCCAAGTATTCCATTTCGTAACTACTAATCATTTGATCACTAAATTCATCTTTATCAGTGTAAGATTGTTTAGGTGTCAAAATATTCATTAATAAATCGTTTTGTTCTACATTTGATACTTCATCTAAAACTTGATCAATAGAACTTAATAAAGTTGAACGTGTTTTTCCAAAAGTATCAAAAGCGCCTACCAAAATTAATGATTCAAGTAATTTTCTAGTCTTTACGCGATTTGATATTCGTCTAGTAAAATCAAAGAAATCTTTATACTTACCATTTTGATACCTTTCATCAACAATTGATTTAACGCTCTGATAACCAACACCTTTAATAGCACCTAAGGATAAATAAATATTTGATTTAGTTGCTCTATAATACCAATGGCTTTCATTAATATTAGGAGGCAAAATTTTCAATTTTTGATTTTTAGCTTCATCAATTATGGCCGCTGTTTTAGATTCATTACCAACGACATTACTTAAAATATTAGCATAAAAATAATTAGGATAGTGAACCTTCAAATATGCCATGATATATGCAATTTTTGAATAACTTACCGCATGTGCTCTAGGAAATCCATAATCAGCAAACTTTAGAATTAAATCAAATATTTGTTTACTTATCTTCTCATCATATTTATTTTTTATCGCACCTTCGACAAAATGTTGTCTTTCACTTTCTAAAACTGCTCTATTCTTTTTACTCATGGCACGACGTAGAATATCTGCTTGTCCATAATTAAAGCTAGCAAATTGACTAGCGATTTGCATAATTTGTTCTTGATAGATTATTACACCATACGTATTTTTAAGTATGGGTTCTAAATCAGGATGTACGTATTTAATTTCACTTTCGTTATGTCTTCGTGAAATATAAGTTGGAATTTCTTCCATAGGTCCTGGTCTATATAAAGACGTAACCGCAACGATATCTTCAAAATGTTCAGGCTGAAGTCGTTTTAATACTTTTCTTACACCTTCGGATTCAAGTTGGAAGATTCCAGTTGTATCTCCCCTAGATAATAACTTAAATACATCTACATCATTAAACGGTATCTCTTCAATCTCTATAGTAATATTTAAATCTTTTTTTACTTGAGTGATAATTTGATGTATGATAGATAAATTTCTTAACCCCAAAAAGTCAATCTTAAGTAGACCAATTCGCTCTGCTTCTGTCATCGTCCATTGCGTCAATAAACCAGTATCGCCCAATGTTAGTGGTGCATAATTATATAGAGGTTGATCGTTAATAATAATACCTGCTGCATGTGTTGAAGTATGTCTAGGTAAGCCTTCTAATTTCTTACTTAATTCAAACCACTTTTCATGTCGATGATTTCTATGTACAAATTGCTTAAATCGCTCATCCTCATATGCCTTATCTAAAGTTATGCCAAGTTGATGAGGTATTAACTTAGAAATCTCATTTAAAGTTTTATCATCAAATCCAATTATGCGACCAACATCTCTTGCAACGGCCCTAGCCAATAAATGTCCGAATGTGACAATACCCGAAACACGATGTTTTCCATATTTGTCTTGAACGTATTGAATGACTCTTTCCCTACGCGTGTCTTCAAAATCAATATCTATATCTGGCATTGTTACACGTTCAGGATTTAAAAAACGTTCAAATAATAGATTAAATCTAATTGGATCTATTGTAGTAATGCCTAGTAGGAAGCTAACTAATGAACCAGCTGAGGATCCCCGCCCAGGACCAACCATAACATCATGTGTTTTAGCGTAGTGAATTAAATCACTCACAATTAAAAAGTAGTCTTCAAAACCCATTTCAGTTATAACTCGATATTCATGTTCTAATCTTTTTGTATAGCGTTCATCATGATTTAATTTCATCTTCTTTAAACTTGATTGGAGTTGTGACCATAAATACTCTTTTGAGGAACTACCTGATGGTGCATCGAATTTAGGTAGTAAATTTTGATGATATTCTATGCTTGCACTACATAAATTAGCTAGTTCAAGCGTATTATTCCATACGTCTCTGTCTATATTTAATGTTTCTAATTCATTTTGATTAGGAAAATGTTCCCCAATATCTTCAATATCATTAACCAAATCTATCTTAGTATTATTTTTAATTGCTTCAAGTGCTGGAATCGTCTCAACATCTTCTTGATTTAAGTATCGTGCATTTTCAAACCAAACCACTTTTATATTATTATAAAATGCTAAGTTGCTTGAATGATTTATAAATATATTTTGATGGTTTTGAAATTGTTCAACTATAGAATAATGAGATTGATTTGCTTGCTTAAATATGATTGCAATATTTGTTGAATACTTTTTTAACCACTCAACTGATATAACGTCTTTTTGCTTCATTTTAATTGCAGAAGAGAGTTGAAATAGTGATCTTAAGCCATCATTATTTATAGCTAAAATCACAGTCTCAATTGTATACAAACCATCCGTAACGTTAACTGTCATTCCAAAAATTGGTTTAATATTGGCTTTAATACAAGCATCATAAAATTTAGGGAAGCCATATAAGACATTAGTATCAGTAATCGCTAATGTATCATAATGATTATGTTGTGCTTTTTTAACTACATCATCGATTCTCAAACTAGAATTTAATAAATCATATGCTGTATGAAGATTTAAATGAGCAACCATGAATGACTTCCTTTCTTAAATTTATAATTTCTGACGTAAAGCTTGTGCTAATTCTTCAAATTCATCCCAACTATAGACTGACACACCTGATGCATTTGGGTGGCCTCCCCCACCAAATTGATTAGCGACATCATTAATAGTGATTCCTTTAGATCGAATACGACATCTAATTTGATCTCCCTCATCTACACCAAACATCCATATTTTTAAACCGCTAATATCCGCAACTGTATTTACAAATTGAGAAGCTTCATTAGGCTGAATGTCAAACTGCTTTAAAACATCATTAGTTATTTTAATTTGACAATATTCATGTGAATCTGATAGTTCAAAATTTTGTAAAATATATCCTTGGAAAGGCATTAACTTAGGATCTTTTTCGGACATTTTATTTAATTCAACATTATGATTGAATGGATATGCCAATAATTGACTAGCAACTTCCATTGTATGGGGTGATGTATTACTAAATAAGAATCGCCCTGTGTCTCCAACAATACCTAAGTACAATACTCGAGCTACATGTTCATCAATTATACTTAGATCATTAAAATGTGCGATGAAATCAAATATAATTTCACTTGTAGAAGATGCTTCAGTATTAACAAAATTTACATCACCGTATTGATCAGTAGCAGGATGATGATCTATTTTAATTAATGACTGTCCATTTAGATATCTTTGATCATCAATACGTGGTGCATTTGCAGTATCACATACAATTACAAGTGCATCACCATATACACTGTCATCAATTTCATCTAAGTCTCCTATAAATGATAATGATGGTTCAGCTTCACCTGCAGCATAGACATTTTTTTTAGGGAATTTTCGTTCAAGATATAACTTTAATCCAAGTTGTGAGCCATAAGCATCTGGATCAGGTCTCACATGTCTATGAATAATAATTGTTTCTGCCTCTTTAACTCTTTGCATGATTTCATTAAAAATTTCTACCATTGTTATATCTCCTTAAATTAGATTTATTACTTTAAAATTAAATACTTTGTATATCCTCAAACATCTGACAAATTATCATTGCATTTGCGACTTTTTCATTACCACTTACCATCGCGACTTCCAATTTAGCAAAGTTCCTTCCAACATCGAGCATGTCATATTGAACTCTAATTGATGCTTCAATTGGCACAGTTTTAATATAGATGATATTTAAACTTTCAATCATAACATCTACCTTTTTATATTTTCGCAATTCATGCTTTATTGTTTCTTCAATAATAGCGACAAATACAGCCTTACTTAATGTGCCATATTGATTGGTTAATAACGGAGAAACCTCAACCGAAATATCACTTTGTGAAATCGTAATGTGTTTCGCTATTTGATCATTAATCGTCTCACCTATTTGAGGTTGTCTGCCAATAAGTTGCATCGCTTTTAATACGTCATCTCTCGTTATTACACCTATTGCTCTTTTATTCTGAGTTACGGGTAATATCTCAATTCCTTCCCAAATCATAATGTGAGCACAACTCGCTACCGTTGTATTTAATTCAACATTGATAGGACGTTTCGTCATTACTTTAGCAATGGTATCATCCGAGTTCATTTGAATGACTTCCTTACTCGTAACTATTCCAACTAATCGCCAATCTTTATCTACGACTGGAAACCTCGAATGACCTGTAACTTTGGCACGTGATTTATAATCTTCAATACCCATTTCATCAAAAATAACCGTCATATCATTAATTGGTTTCACTATATCTTCAACTATTAAAATTTCTTTTCTAATCATTTGATTATACATTGCTCTATTAATAATATTGGCTACAAGAAATGTATCATAATTTGAAGACAGGATTGGTAATTCATGATTATTAGCATAATCAATAATTTTTTGTGTTGTTTTAAAACCCCCAGTAATAAGTACGCCACTACCTCTTTTTAGCGCTTCTAACTGAACATCAGGCCTATTACCTACGATTAACAATGTATGATGACTTAAATATTTAACCACATCTTTTAGTTCCATTGCACCTATCGCAAATTTTGAAACACTTTTTGTTAATCCATTTTTGCCACCAATGATATCTCCATCAATGATTTTTAAAATTTCTTTAAACGTAAGGTTCTCAATCTCCTCACGATTCTTTTTATCAATACGTACTGTACCTACTCTATCAATGGTAGTTACTAACCCAAGTTGTCCGGCATCTTTTATAGCTCTATATGCCGTCCCCTCAGATACTTTCATTACTTTGGCAACTTTCCTAACAGAAATTTTTTGGCCAACATTTAACGATTCTATGTATGCTATGATTTGTTCATGTTTAGTCATTGATAATACCTCTTTATAATGTACAGTGTTTTATTTATTATAACTTTTTAATCATAAAAAATCGATTTAGAAAATGTAAACCAATTAGTTTTAAAAACGCTTCATCAGTTTGATTTTTTATTAATTAATAAATCAAGTTATGTTAATTAAATCTTTAATTATTTTAATTATATACATTGGTAAAATTAAAATATTTTATATATAATTGTTTATGAGGAGGGATGACCTATGTATAAAAATATTTTATTAGGTGTAGATACTCAATTGAAAAATGAGAAAGCGTTGAAGGAAGTATCAAAATTAGCAGGTCCAGATACCGTAGTAACTATTTTAAATGCGATTGGTGAACAGGATGCACAAGCATCAATTAAAGCTGGTACGCATATTAATGAATTAACTGAAAAACGTAGTCATTTGCTAGAAAAAACACGAACTACTCTAGAAGACTACGGAATTGATTATGATCAAATCATTGTGCGTGGTAACCCTAAGGACGAATTAGTGAAACACGCTAATAGTGGTAAATATGAAATCGTCGTATTAAGTAACCGTAAAGCTGAATCTCAGAAAAAATTCGTATTAGGTAGCGTAAGTCACAAAGTAGCTAAACGTGCTACCATCCCTGTATTGATTGTAAAATAGTTAGTAAAATTCAAAAGATGCGTCAAAATATAAGCACAAAGATGATTGTTCATGTATAAATCACCTTTGTGCTTATTAATTTCATTAAACTAATCAATTACTCCATTTATATTTACATTTATTAAAATGATACAGACTCACCAGGTTCTAATATTTGTACTTCACCTTCATGCACTGCATTCTTAAATTGTTGTGGATCTTGTTCAATTAAAGGGAAAGTATTGTAATGAACTGGAACAGAAATCTTAGGTTTAACAAATTCATTAATTGCATAACTTGCATCATCAATACCCATAGTAAAGTTATCACCAATTGGAACAAAACATACATCAACAGGGTGTCTTTCAGCAATTAATTTCATATCACTAAACAATCCTGTATCACCCATGTGATAAATCGTTTTACCTTCAACTTCTAATATAAGTCCCATTGGCATGCCTAAGTAAATAGGGATACCATCTTCATGTGTGAAACTTGAACTATGGAAAGCTTGAACATATTTAACGCTACCAAAATCAAATTTAGCTTTGCCACCGATATTCATACCATGAACATCTTCTACACCGTGATAAGTACTTAAATACCCTTGTAATTCAGCAGAACCTATAACAGTTGCGTGATTACGATTTGCTAACTCAACTACATCGCCAAAGTGATCGGCATGACCATGAGTTAAAATAATATAATCTACATCTAATGTTTGTTCATCTAAATCACATTTGTCATTACCGGAAATAAATGGATCTACAATTACTTTTTTACCATTACCCTCAAAATAAATCGTTGATTGCCCATGAAAAGAAAGTTTCATAATTATAGCCTCCTATTGCTTGATTACTATAATTATACCCTAGCCATAAAAGATATAACATGAAACTAAAATAATCGCTTATCGTATTAAATAATTTTGAATTTTAAGCTGATTAGACGTAAAATTAACATAAATACTTAATGGAGATGATTGAATGAGTAAAATCGAAAAAATAACTAAACAATTACAACATGAACAAGCTGACGCTGCATGGATAACAACTCCTCTCAATGTATTCTACTTCACTGGGTATAGAAGCGAACCTCACGAGAGATTATTTGCACTATTAATTACAGCAAATGGAGATCAAACCTTATATTGTCCAAAGATGGAAGTTGAAGAAGTTAAGAATTCTCCATTTGAAGGAAAAATCATTGGTTACTTAGATACTGAGAATCCATTTGAAATTGACCCTTCATCTTTTAATAAGTTATTGATTGAAAGCGAACACTTAACAGTAAAACGTCAACGCGAGTTAACTCAAAACTTTGGTGTTCAACACTATGGCGATATTGATCAAACAATTAAAGAATTACGTAATATTAAAAATGAATCCGAAATTGAAAATATTCGCGAAGCGGCAAAGCTCGCTGACAAATGCATCGAAATTGGTACCGAATTCCTTAAAGTCGGTGTAACAGAACGTGAAGTAGTCAATCATATTGAAAATGAAATCAAAAAATTTGGTGTTAGTGAGATGAGTTTTGACACAATGGTATTATTTGGAGATCACGCTGCATCACCTCACGGAACTCCAGGAGAAAGAAAACTTGTTAAAGATGAATATGTATTATTTGATTTAGGGGTTATATATAATCATTATTGTAGCGATATGACACGTACAGTAAAATTCGGAACACCTTCTGAAGAAGCTCAAACAATTTATAATATTGTTTTAGAAGCAGAAACCAATGCTATTGAGGCAATTAAAGCGGGCGTTCCTTTACAAGATATTGATAAAATCGCTAGAGACATTATAAGTGATGCTGGATATGGTGATTATTTCCCTCACAGATTAGGACATGGTCTTGGTTTAGAAGAGCATGAATATCAAGATGTTTCAAGTACAAATTCAAACCTACTTGAAGCAGGAATGGTTATTACGATAGAACCTGGTATATATGTACCTAATGTTGCTGGCGTACGTATTGAAGATGATATTTTAGTAACTGAAAATGGTTATGAAATACTAACAAACTATGATAAATAAAAATTAAAAATCCAGTTGAGTTAATAGTAAAAAACTATGTACTCAACTGGATTATTTATATTAAATCAATTATTAATCTTCTTTTAATGCATCTTCAACAGACGTATATTCTAAACCGAACGCTTCAGCTACTCCTTTGTGAGTTACATGACCTTTGTACGTATTTAAACCTAAAGATAATGCGTGGTTAGCTTTAAATGCTTCACGGTAACCCTTACTAGCTAATAATTGCGCATAAGGTAATGTTGCATTATTTAATGCAATTGTAGATGTACGAGGTACTGCACCTGGCATATTCGCAACTGCATAGTGAACAACACCATGTTTTACATATGTTGGATCATCGTGTGTCGTAATTTTATCTGTAGTCTCAAAAATACCACCTTGGTCAATAGCAATATCAACAATCACTGAACCATCTTCCATTTGTTTAATCATATCTTCAGTTACCAAGCTAGGTGCTTTTGCACCAGGGATTAATACGGCACCAATAACTAAATCACTTTCTTTTACTGCATTTTCAATATTTAATGGGTTAGACATAATTGTGTTCACACGGCCATCAAATAAATCATCTAATTCAGCTAATCGTTTAGGGTTTACATCTAAGATTGTAACATTAGCACCTAAACCTAGTGCGATTTTAGCCGCATTTGTACCAGCTTGACCGCCACCGATGATAGATACTTTACCTTTTGGTACTCCAGGAACGGCTCCAAGTAAAATACCCATTCCACCGTTGAATTTTTGTAGGAATTGTGAGCCAACTTGAGCAGACATGCGTCCTGCAACTTCACTCATTGGTGTTAATAATGGTAATGAACGGTCAGGTAATTGAACCGTTTCATAGGCAATACCTACGACTTTATTTTCAACTAACGCTTGAGTTAATTTTTCTTCATTTGCAAGATGTAGGTATGTAAATAAGATGAGTCCTTCTTTGAAATATTTATACTCTTCTTCCAATGGTTCTTTAACTTTAATAACCATTTCTACATCCCATACAGATGACTGTTCAGATACAATGTCAGCACCTGCATCTTTGTAATCTTTATCTTCAAAGAATGAACCTAAACCAGCATCTTTCTCAACAAGTACTGTATGTCCTTGCTCAACTAATGCATGTACACCACTTGGTGATAAACCAACTCTGTTTTCGTTATTTTTTATCTCTTTTGGAATACCAATTTTCATTCCATCCACCTCCATTACTATCGTAACGCTAAACCAATGAAAGCGCAATCAGAAAAAGTACACATTATTGTTAAAATATAAAGAGTAAAAATTCTGAAATTTGTGGTAATATATAAGTAAGAAAAGCTAAGGGGGTTATTAAGATGTTAACATACAAAAACATTTTAATCGCAGTTGATGGTTCACACGAAGCTGAGTGGGCTTTCAACAAAGCAGTAGACGTAGCTAAACGTAATGACGCTAAATTAACTATAGTGAACATTATCGATTCAAGAACGTATTCTTCTTATGAAGTATATGATGCACAATTTACTGAGAAGTCTAGAAGTTTCTCTGAAGAATTGTTAAAAGGTTATCAAGAAGTTGCAACACGTGCTGGAGTTACTAACGTTGAAACTCGTTTAGAATTTGGTTCTCCTAAAGCAATTATCCCTAAAAGGTTAGCAAGTGAATTAGGTGTAGATTTAATTATGTGTGGTACTTCAGGTTTAAATGCCGTTGAAAGATTTATTGTCGGTTCTGTATCTGAAGCAATTGTACGTCACGCACCATGTGATGTATTAGTAGTACGTACAGAAGAAATCCCTGAAGATTTCCAACCTGAAGTTGCAACTCCAGAATTTAGAAAACAATATTCATAAAAGTTATATCTAATCTATTCATTTACAAAGTGAGTTTAATATGGCGATAAGGTCTTTGACTTTATCGTCATTATTTATTTGTCACAATTTTATTAAAAAAAATAACATACATTGTCTAATGACAATGCATGTTATCAGTATTAATAAATTATAATTCGCCAAATTTAACTGTATCTCTAGCAATCATAACTTCTTCATTTGTTGGAATAACAATAACTTTAACTGGTGAGTGTGGGTAATTGATAAATCCTTCTTCACCACGCATTGCTTCATTTTTCTTAGGATCCCAATAGATGCCCATGAATTCTAAGCCTTCTAATACTTTAGCACGAACTGTTGAAGAGTTTTCTCCTACACCAGCTGTAAATACAATGACATCCACGCCATGCATTCTTGTAGCATAAGAACCAATATATTTATGAATTCTTGAAGCAAATACGTCTAGTGCTAATTGTGCACGTTCTTTACCTTCTTCTGCATCACTTTCAAGGTCACGTAAGTCACTTGATGTACCTGAAATACCAAGTAGACCTGATTCTTTGTTTAATACATTAAGAACTTCTTCGGCGTTTTGACCAGTCTTTTGCATAATGAAAGGAATTAATGCAGGGTCGATATTACCTGAACGTGTACCCATTGTAACACCCGCTAATGGAGTGAATCCCATTGATGTATCGATTGATTCACCACTATCGATGGCAGCAATTGATGCACCATTACCAATATGACAAGAGATAATACGTAACTCTTCAATTGGTTTATTCATGATTTCAGCAGCACGTTGTGATACATATTTGTGACTTGTACCGTGGAAACCATATTTGCGAATACCATAATCTTTATAGTATTGGTAAGGTAAGCTATATAAATATGATTGTTCTGGCATTGATTGGTGGAATGAAGTATCAAACACTGCTACATGAGGAATGTTTGGTAATAATTTTCTGAATGCACGGATACCCATTAAGTTAGCAGGGTTATGTAATGGTGCTAATTCACTTAATGACTCAATTTGTTCTTCCACTTTATCTGTAACTAATGCAGACGTTGGGAATAACTCACCACCGTGCACGACACGATGTCCTGTACCAGCAATATCATTAATGTCATCAATGATGCCATGTTGTTTGAAACTGTCTAACATGATGTTAATTGCTTCCTCATGATCCTTGATATCTTTAACATCTTTAATTTTTTCACCATTCACTTCAATTGTGAAGATTGAATCTTTAATACCGATACGTTCGATTAAACCTTTTGTTACTAGAGTTTCTTCAGGCATTCTTATTAGTTGGAATTTTAAAGAAGAACTACCCGCGTTAATCGCTAAAACTAAACTAGACATATATTATTGTCCTCCAATTTATTAATTAATATCCATATTTATTTAACCATTAATACAGCCATAATTCAAGAATATCACAGTTTATTTTTGAGGATGATTGTCTTTCATCCAAGTATTTAATTCACCAATAAATCCTTGGAATTGATTAGGATTTTTAAAATCAGGAATATTTGCTAATAACACTTCAACTGGCTTAGTCTCATTCGATTTTTTCTTTTGTAAAATCAATATTGATTTACGCGCATTTTCGTTCTTAAATAACGTCTTAGGTAAATTTAGAAATGCTTGCATTTCTGTTTCTGTAGCAATGAAATTTTCCAACTGTTTTACATTGTCATCTTCAAAAATATTACTTGGAACTACTAAAAATGCGAAACCAGATTGTTTCAAGGCAGTAATTGCTTGTTCAATTAGTAAATAGTGAGAATAGCTATGCCCTTCTTTAAAACCTAATTGCATTTCATGACTTCGTTCATCTAGAGGATAATATCCTATCGGTAAATCACCAATAACAATATCCGCTTCTTCTAATGGTAACGGCATAATTGCATCCTGAGGATAAACATCAAACGGTATCTCCAAGAAATTTGCTAAATGTACACTAACTCTTGAAAGTACCGGATCAACTTCAATAAGATGATGCATAATTGTAGTATCCTTAAGCACTTCATTAACAGATGCACTTAAATGGCCTGCACCACTAGCGATATCTACAACATGTAATTCTTCGTTCTTTTCAGTAAATTTTTGAACTAAAAATCCGAGAATTAAACCAATAGAATCAGGTGTTATTTGGTGATTGGCTTGAATCGTTTCTTCTTGCATTAAACTTAAATAAGCGAACTGAAATGCTTTTCTACGATCTTGTAATGTGGCTTGTTCCAATAATTCACGTTTATTACTATAAACATCTTCCATCGCTAATCCTAAATTCTCAATAAAACTTTGACCGTTTTGTTCATTTAAAGCTTTAGCTTTTTCATCTAATGTTTTGAAAAGCTTTTCCATGATTGTTTGTTCTTCACTCATAAACTTAATCCTCTCCATTAAAAAAGTGTCCATTCGGTTTATTTCTTAAAAATAATCAACGCTAATTTAAAGTAGCATTTCTGAAATAAATATGGACACTTTTACGTTATATCTATCTTCTAAAAATTGATATTAAATGTTGCGATATGCTTCTAATGCAGCATCAAATTTAGGGAAATCAGTACCTTCACTAACTAATTCTTTATATACAACTTTGTCATTACTATCTAATACAAAAACAGAACGAGCTAATAATCTTAACTCTTCCATAACGACACCATATTGTTGACCAAATGATAAGTCTTTATGGTCACTTAAAGTAATAACGTTATCTAAACCATTAGATGCACACCATCTTTTTTGAGCAAATGGTAAATCTGCAGAAATCGTTAAAACAACACCGTCTTCTTGCGCCGCTTCTTCATTAAATTTACGAGTTTGTTGGTCACACACACCTGTATCAATAGAAGGTACAACGCTGATTAATTTCTTTTGACCTTTATAATTTTCTAAACTAACTTCATTTAAATCGTTATCTAATACTTTAAAGTCAGGAGCATGTTGCCCTTCTGATACTTCAGAACCAGCTAAATGAATTGGATTATTTTTAAAAGTAATTTGTGTCATGATGAAATGACCTCCTATAGTATTTATCATTATATTGCTATCATACGACAGTCGTAAAACTTAAATCAATCATTTAAAACTAAATCATATCTAATGTTAAAGTAGTTGTAAAATGTAGTCATATGTGTTTTTCAATATTAGAACTGTTGTAACGATGATAAAAAGTATCTTTACATAACCAACACCATTACTTATGGCAAATTGTGCACCTACATATGAACCAATTATCATACTTACAGCCATAATTAAGCCATACACAAAATCAACCTGACCTAAGATAATAAACAGAACTAATGCACCTAAATTAGAAGCAAAGTTTAAGACTTTCGCATTACCTGCTGCACTTAAAAAATCAAATCCAAACATAAGCAAAACAAATAACATAAAAGAGCCAGTGCCTCCACCTAAGAAACCATCATAAAAGCCAATCATTAACATTAAAGATACAAAAATGACAGCTTTACCAATTGTTAGCTTAGAAAATGTGCGCACATTTCCCCAATCTTTTTTCGTAATTGTATATATCAGTACAAGGCTCAATATAATGATAATCAAAGGCATTAAAACTTGTGCAGGCAACATAGTAGCTAAACTAGCACCGCCTGCTGCATATATAAACACAAATGGAAATAACTTAAGTACAATATTTAAATCTACTTTGCCTGAACGTATAAACTTAATTGCACTTGTAAGCGATCCAAATGAACTGGCTAATTTGTTAGTACCAAGGGCCAATGAAGGTGGCATTCCTATAGCTAATAGAGCTGGTGTTGAAATTAGGCCCCCACCACCTACTACTGCATCGATAAAAGCAGCTAAAAATCCAAATGCTATAATAATCAATATAATATTTAGCGTTATCTCCATGATGCATATCCCCTTTGTTTTTAATACTTGATTACTCTATTTTAAAATAACTCATCAATTAATGCATCAGTGTTTTGGTCTTTTTCGCTTTTATAATCTTTGTTAATCGTTAATGTTTCAATATTATCTGCTGCACGTTGAACCATTTCATCGAAGTTAAATACACTTTCATATTTAATTACTTTATCAAAATCTGGTTCAGTTACAGGATTTTTAGGAGTAAAAATAGTACAACAGTCTTCATAAGGTTGAATCGAAACATCAAATGTACCAATCTCTCGTGCTTTCTTGACAATATCTTCCTTATCAAGCGAAACAAGTGGTCTTAAAATCGGAGTAGAAGTCACATCATTAATTGCGTACATGCTCTTTAATGTTTGACTTGCCACTTGTCCTAAATTTTCACCGTTAACAATCGCATTAGCCCCAACTTTTTCTAATACAATATCCGCTACACGTAACATCATGCGACGTGTAGATGTCATTGTGTATCTAGGATGAACTACTTTATTTATTTGTTTTTGTAATTCTGTAAATGGCACTATATGCAATTTTATTGGCCCCACTCTTTCAGAGAGGATACGTGTAAGTTCAATCACTTTGTCTTTAGCTTTTTCACTAGTGAAAGGTGGACTATGGAAATGAATCGCTTCTATATAAACACCACGTTTCATAATCTCCATTCCAGCTACTGGAGAGTCTATGCCTCCTGACAACATTAAGAGTGTTTTACCGCCAGTGCCAACTGGTAAACCACCAGCACCTTCATAAATCTGTGTGAATACATACACACCATCCATTCTTACTTCAACTCTTACGTTATGATCCGGTTGTTTCACATCAACCGATATATCTTCAGTTGCTTGTAAAATCGCACCTCCAAGTTCACGTTGTAAAGCATATGTGTCCATTGGAAATGACTTATCTACACGTTTAACATCAATTTTGAATGTCTCTCCCGGTTTAAAATCTTGAGCTAAATCAACACATAATTTTTTTATTTCATCTAATTCTTGAGATGTTTTATGAACAGGACTAATAGATTTAATACCAAATATTTTAGTTAAGCGATTGATTACCTCTTGTGCATCCGCTTCTTCAGATAACGAGATATACATTCTATCTCTCTTTCCTTTAACATGGGTTCCTTCTATAGTTTGTAAAGACTTAATAACGTTATCTTTCAAAGCATTTACAAACTTTTTCCGATTTGCTCCTTTTAAAGTCAGTTCACCATATCTAACTAATAAATGATCAAACTCCATTTACTTTAACAACTCCTTAATTTCTTTGTATATTGTTCCAAATTTCACTTTAAATTGATCGATATCTTCTTGAGTAGTCATATCTCCTAAGGATAACCTAATACTTCCTTCAATTTTATTATCCGGAAGTCCCATTGACATTAAAACTTCATTTAGTTTCCCTCTTTTAGATGAGCAAGCGCTTGTAGTTGAAACCATGATATCCAATTTAGAAAATGCATTAACTAAGACCTCACCTTTCACACCTGGAAACGCAATATTTAATATTTGCGGTGCACAATCCATAGGAGAATTGATATATACCCCTCTAAACTCTTTTAAAAATTCACGTAATTCATGGTTATAATCACTTAATCGTTGATTACGTTCATTTAAACTATCCATTGCTAAAGTTATTGCTTTCACTAGTGACACATTCATTGGCAAGTTCACTGTTCCACTTCTTACGCCGTATTCTTGTCCTCCGCCATGAACAATAGGCTCTAATTTATCTTTATTGTCAATTAATAGGAGACCTTGTCCTTTAAGTCCATTAAATTTATGGCCACTAAAGCTTACACTATTAACACCTTCAAGGTTCATTGTTACCTTTCCCAAAGCTTGAACTGCATCAACATGTAAATGTGCTTTAGGATATTCTTTTAATATGTTCACTATTTCATTAATAGGTTGAATTTGTCCCATAATATTATTCACATACATACAAGAAACAAGGCCGACCTTATCATTCATCAATGAAGCTAAATGTTCAATATCAACACGGCCATCCGCATTAACATCAACATATTTTAATACAAACCCATCTTCTTCTAAGTTTCTCATAACTTCTAAGACAGATGGATGTTCTAAAACGGAAGTAATAATTTCATTTGCAAATTGCTTTTTACGATAAGCAATACCTTTTAAAGCTATATTATTCGATTCAGTGGCACCACTTGTGAAAATAACATCTGTATTTTGTCCTATAGATAACATTGAAGATATACGTTCTTTTGCTTGTAGAAGCACCTTCTCCGCTTGCAACCCCCACTTGTGAGGACTATTTGGATTGAAATAAACAGTTTCATTTACTTTATTAAATGAATCGAGTACATCTTTATGAGGCTTAGTAGTGGCTGCATTATCAAAATAGATCACTTAAAACACTCTCTTTCATTCACTATTAAATTATTTATTTACCCTTTGTAAATTTATCTTTTATAGACATATTATTCAAAAATAGATACTAAAGCATTATACTATTTTTAAATAAAAATAAAAGGCGTCGGACTCAAATTAAATGATTTTGAGTTGAAAACTTATTTAGCATTATTTATTAAGCGTTCTGAATTTGAGTCCCCCCCTTGAATTCAATAACTTTATATGAATTTAAATAAATCAAAAAAGATGAGACAAAATTCATTGTCCCACCTCAAAATAGACTACTATTTATTTGCTTCAACCTAACATTTATTACTTACCAAAGTTATAAATGTTTATTGTCAATATGACAAGCGAAATTAACCTTTGGCTACCTCATCTTCAATATATTTAGTAATTCCAGGTTCTACACTTTCAAGTGCTTGTTCTGAAATTTCAATTGATCGTTTGTAACGATTATTTTTAAACAAGCGTTCTGCTTCGTTTAAACTCTTATCTACATTATTATGATCTTTACGATAACGGTTACCATATTGAATTAAACGTTCTGCGTATACGGCATTCACCAATACATCATTTGCTTCATCTTCAAAAGTGTTCATTTGAATAACAATTTTGGCAACTTTATCTTTAAGTTGTTTAACGTGAATTGGACGTTCACTAAATTGATCATTAGTTTCACGAACTTCATGGTCAATTTCATTTTTCATAATAATGAATCTTTCAGGTACACTTGTTAAATTTGAAGCTAAAAGCCGGCGATAAACTTCTTCTTTTTTAGATTGAATTCTTAAAAGATTATCTTCTGCCTCAGCTTCATCCTCTCTCAATTGAATAAGATGATTTTGTAATTTTTCTTGATTCTCATTAATTACTTTAACGTGATCGTCTAAATATTCTAAGTTGTCTTTAACTTCGCTGTAACGTACAGCAGATTTAGCCATTTCTTTAAGAATTTCATCATATACTGCTACTAAATTTTGAATTTCGTTCTCATGTTGTCTAATGCTATGAACATCACTTTCATTAATGAAATAATTTTCACGAATATAGTCAATTTCTGTACGTAATGTGTAATTCATCTCACGTGCTTTGAACAATTCATCAGTAATTTGTTCTTTAGTTTCTTCCACTTCATTTTTAGCTTTAACTTCATGCTCAATCAAATCATACATTTCATCAAGCTTATCATTAATTTGTTCAAGTTTATCGTTTGCATTATCTAACTCAAGACGACTGATCATAGGTTCTACAAAATTCAACTCTGTCTTTAAGCTTTGTAGTGTACCATCGATTTTAACGTGATCTAGATCATAACCGTTCATCTTTAAGTCACGACATCCATATTTCAAATCTTGAAATTGTCCAGGTAGTTCTTTTTGAGCTTCTCTAATTAATTCTGGAATTTCATCCATATACTTTTGGACTTCATTCATAGATTCATTTAGACCCATAATGTGGTTGTGTGCTTGAACGTAATTACCTTCTTCTTTTAGTTCTTCATACTGTACAAGTTCTGGCTCAAATGATTCAATTCTTTTTTCAAGTGGTGAAGCTGCATCGCCGAACTGATGTCTGTTAGCTAACACATCACGCTTCATTTCTCGATAATTAGTCTTGCACTTTTCATAAACTTGTTCATTTTCCTTATGTAAAGAAACAATTTCATTAACATCTTCAACTTGTTGTTGATACCCAGTTTCATATTTATCCATTAATTCATGTGCATCGTCAATGTCACTTTGAGCTCCAGAAAATTGAAACTTATCAAGTTGAATTTCAGCATCGTGGATTTTTTCCTCTACGGGTGCTAAATAGTTATTTGTATAGTCTAAGGTGTCTCTCTTAAAGGCATCATATTTTGTTCTAGTTTCCCCTTTTAAATTTAATTCAGAAAGTTGTTTTAAATTTTCTTCAAAAGGTAATCTTTGAACTTTTAACTTACGTTCTTCAGCTTCTTCAACAATTTTTCGTTTGTTAGAACGTAAATAAAACATGATTCCTACAATGATTAAAACAATGATAATTATTGCTAATATTGTGTATAAAACCATCTCATTCTCCTCCTATGTTATCATTATTATAACGCAAATACCGCTTTCATTAAACTAGTAAATGAATGAATTGATAGAATAAATTTTTCCATTTATAATTTATTAAAAATAACAAAATGAGGTAAGCATATGCCAATAATAAAAGAAACAAATTATAATTTATTAACTAAACAGCTTCAAAGTTTAATCGAAGACGAACAGAACCTTATCGCAATTCTAAGCAATACATCAGCTATATTAAATGATAATTTAGATCAAATTAATTGGGTTGGTTTTTATCTTATTGAAAATGAAGAACTTATTCTTGGACCCTTTCAAGGTCATCCAGCTTGCGTTCATATTGCAATTGGCAAAGGTGTCTGTGGTACTGCAGTTGCAGAAGATAAAACTCAGTTAGTTAAAGATGTACACGCGTTCCCAGGACACATTGCTTGCGATGCAAACAGTAAATCAGAAATAGTTATTCCAATTCATGTCAATGATGAAATAATTGGGGTTCTAGATATTGATGCACCTATCACAGATCGATTTACTAATGAAGACAAGGAAGGTTTAGAAGTTATTGTCAAAGTTCTTGAAAAACAGCTAACTAAATAACTAAAAAGTATTGACACTTTGTAAAATACTGTTACAATGAACTTTGTGTGAATTAACGAAAATAGCAGTTGCATATCAATGAGCTCTATGTTGTTCCCGGTGAGGACGTGTCGCGTAACTGACGCTATAAGGTGAAGACACATAAAACAACATATCCTATTGGGCATGCAACACTCTTTTTTGTTTATTCATAACAACAAAAAAGAAAAAGGAGGAGTCTTAATATGGCTCGATTCAGAGGTTCAAACTGGAAAAAATCTCGTCGTTTAGGTATCTCATTAAGCGGTACTGGTAAAGAATTAGAAAAACGTCCTTACGCACCAGGACAACACGGTCCAAACCAACGTAAAAAATTATCAGAATATGGTTTACAATTACGTGAAAAACAAAAATTACGTTATTTATATGGAATGACTGAAAGACAATTCCGTAACACATTTGACATCGCTGGTAAACAACACGGTGTACATGGTGAAAACTTCATGATTTTATTAGCTAGTCGTTTAGACGCAGTTGTTTATTCATTAGGTTTAGCTCGTACTCGTCGTCAAGCACGTCAATTAGTTGGTCACGGTCACGTTGAAGTTGATGGTCGTCGTGTTGATATTCCATCATATTCATTAAAACCTGGTCAAGTTATCACTGTACGTGAAAAATCACAAAATTTAGACATCATCAAAGAATCTGTTGAAATTAATAATTTCGTACCAGAATACTTAGACTTTGATGCAGATAGCTTAAAAGGGACTTTCGTACGCTTCCCTGAACGTAGCGAATTACCAGCTGAAATTAATGAACAATTAATCGTTGAGTACTACTCAAGATAAGTTCATGATAATGAACAACCACCCTTCCTTATGGAATGGGTGGTTTTTTTATTCATAGATGATCAAAGTGATTTTATATTCTAAAGATATCCTCTGGTAAATCAGAAATAATGCCATCTACGCCAAGATTGATAAGTTTTTTAACATCTTTCGGTTTATTCACAGTATATGGAATAACCTTCAATGATTGACTATGTGCATTTTTTATAAATTTAGAATTAACTAATTTGTAATTAGGATTAATAAAATTTGCATAATCAGATATTTCTTCAAAGTTTGGAGATTTATACCAATATTTCTTTCTACTAATAAGCAAACCCAATTGATACTCACTATCCAATGAGTTTAAACGTTTCACACAATCTTCATCAAAAGATTGAATGATTGCCTTATGTTTAGGAACTTTATATATTTCTAAAGCATTCAATACAGCTTTTTCTATTCCGGGATATTGATGTGGAACTTTAATCTCAATAAGTAACTTTTTTGAAAAATTTTTAATTAAGGATAACACCTCTTCAAATGTCGAAATCTTAGTATTTTGAAAGGATTTATCATGTTTTACTCCAAAATCAAATGTTAACAATTCTTCAAGTGTATAGTCTTTTACTTTTCCTTCACCATTTGAAGTTCGATTAATAGTGTCATCATGTATAACAACTAGATGATTGTCTTTGCTGAAATGTACATCTATTTCTAACATATCAACATGTTGCATTAAAGCCGCCTTAAAACCAACAAGAGTATTTTCTGGAAATTGATTCGATAAACCACGATGAGCAACTATTTGAAATGCTTGATTAGGTTTATTAATTTTCATAAAAGTCACCTTTCTTTAATTATGTCACAGTTTAAACTACACTTAAATTACCATATTATAAGTGGAGGTTAAACATAAATGGTTAAGCATGATTTTAAGGTACAAACAAAATGGCGTGGTGGAAGAGAAGAAGTTGGAACTGTTAATGGAGACATTATTTCTGAACAAATTTCTATACCTGCACCGCTTGGTGGTAATGGAGTAGGTACAAATCCTGATGAATTATTAGTATCAGCAGCATCGTCTTGTTATATCATCTCATTGGCAGCAACATTAGAAAGAGCAAAATTTACCGACATCGATCTGATAAATGATTCAGTGGGTACTGCCATATTCGAGAATGGTAAGTTTAAAATGGCAACAATAACACATTATCCTAAAATTTCAGTGACTGCAGAACACAAAGAAAGTCTTGAGAAACGACTTCCTAAATTATTAGAAATAGCTGATAGTAATTGTATGATTTCGAATTCTATACGTAATAATGTAGAAATTAAAATTCAAGCGTCAATTCAATAATTGTTAAAATTGCGCTAGTTTCACCATGAATCTCATATAAACATGGTGATTGCTCTTTTAAATTATCAGAATATTTGGTAAAATGATTAAATCTTATACCGTGGGAGGAAATTTAATGAATTATTATGAACCACTTTTATTAACACCAGGACCTACTCCAGTTCCAAAGGAAATCAATCATGCTTTAGGTTTACCTATGGTTGGTCACCGTTCACCAGATTTTGAATCTATAGCTAAAAAAGCATTTAACAATTTAAAACCCATTTTTGGTACAGAAAATGAAGTTATGATTTTAACATCAAGTGGCACTAGTGTCTTAGAAGCAAGTATGTTAAATATAGTTAATCCTGATGATCATTTTGTCGTTATAGTGTCAGGCGCCTTTGGCAATCGCTTTAAACAAATTGCTGAAACATACTATGAAAATGTATACATATATAATGTGGAATGGGGACAACCCCTTGATGTTAAAGAATTCATAACATATCTTAACAATTTAAATCATCAAATCAGTGCTGTATTTACTCAATTCTGCGAAACGTCAACAGCTGTCCTACATCCTGTAGGTGAACTTGGTAAAGCATTGAAAACATTCGATCAAGATATCTACTTTGTTGTAGACGGTGTGAGTTGTATTGGTGCTGTAGATGTTAATTTAGAACGTGACAACATAGATGTGTTAGTTTCTGGAAGTCAAAAAGCAATTATGTTGCCACCTGGACTAGCATTCGTTGCTTTTAATGATCGTGCGTTGAAACGTTTTAAAGAAGTTACTACACCACGCTTTTACTTAAATTTAAATAAATACTTTGACTCACTTAAACAAGATTCTACTCCTTTTACACCAAATGTCGGGTTATTTAGAGCTGTAAACGCTTATGCCGAATTAATTCATTCTGAAGGGTTTGAAAATACCATCAAACGTCACTATATTATTAGAGACGGTCTAAGATCAGCTTTAAATGCATTAGATTTAGAACTTCTAGTAGAAGATGATTTCGCTTCCCCAACGGTAACATCGTTTATACCAACATCCAAAGATGAATTAACTCATATTAAATCAACTTTAAAAACAAGATTTAATATTACAATTGCTGGTGGTCAAGGTAAATTGAAAGGAAAGATTTTACGTATCGGACATATGGGTAAAGTCTCACCTTTCGATATGCTCTCAGTTATAAGTGCTTTAGAGATTATACTTACAGATTACCGTCAAACGAATTATATTGGGAAAGGCTTAACAAAATTTTCAGAGGTGATTCATAGTGAAGCATAATATTCTAGTGTCAGACCCTATTTCAACAGATGGATTACAAAGTTTATTAAACCATTCTGATTTTAACGTCGATATTAAAACTAATTTGGATGAACAATCATTATTAGATATTATAGATAATTACGAGGGTTTAATTGTTCGTAGTCAGACGCAAGTGACTCAACAAATCATTGAAAAGGCTAATAAATTGAAAGTTATCGCTCGTGCTGGTGTTGGCGTTGACAATATTGATATTGATGCTGCTACTCTCCAAGGTATTTTAGTTATTAATGCACCTGATGGTAATACTATTTCTGCAACTGAACATTCAGTAGCTATGATTTTAGCGATGGCTAGAAATATTCCTCAAGCGCATGCATCTTTAAAAAATAAGGAATGGAATAGAAAAGCATTTAAGGGTGTCGAACTTTACCACAAAATATTAGGTGTCATAGGTGCAGGACGAATAGGTATTGGTGTAGCACAACGACTTCAAAGTTTCGGTATGAAAGTATTAGCTTATGACCCTTATCTTACGGAAGATAAAGCACAGCAATTAGGCGTTAAACTTGCTACTATAGATGAAATAGCTAGACAAGCTGATTTTATAACAGTTCATACGCCATTAACACCTAAAACAAGAGGTATTGTGAATTCTGATTTCTTTTCAAAAGCAAAGCCAACATTGCAAATTATTAACGTCGCAAGAGGCGGTATCATCAATGAAGATGATTTATTAAATGCACTAAATAACAATCAGATCGCACGTGCTGCGTTAGACGTATTTGAACATGAACCTCCTACCAATTCACCATTAATTGAGCATGATAAAATCATTGTTACGCCACACTTAGGTGCATCAACTATTGAGGCTCAAGAGAAAGTTGCAGTATCAGTGTCAGAAGAAATTATAGATATACTGGAAAACGGGAATGTAACACACGCAGTCAATGCCCCAAAAATTAGTTTCAATGATATAGACGAAATAACACAACAATGGATTGAAATAGGTGAGTTATCTGGTGAATTAGCAATTCAATTAATTGAAGGTGCACCGAGAGAAATCAAGGTGACTTTTAATGGTGATGTCGCTAAACAGGAAACTGACTTAATTACACGCTCAATTGTAAAACAAATTTTGCAACAGGATTTAGGAGATCGTGTTAATATCATTAATGCTTTTGCACTTTTAAATGAACAAGGTGTAACACGTAACGTTGAAAAAAGGGCATCACAAGGTACTTTTAGTAATTATATTCAAGTTCATTTAGTTAGTGATACGGAAGAAATAAAAATTGGTGCCACTGTCATAGCTGGCTTTGGTGCTCGTATTGTACGTATTAATGATTACTCTGTAGACTTTAAACCTAATGCCTACCAACTTGTTTCTTATCATGGTGACAAGCCTGGTATGGTCGGTTTAACTGGTCAGCTACTAGGTAAACATAATATTAATATTGCATCAATGTCACTTGGCAGAAATGTACAAGGAGGCCAAGCGATGATGGTATTATCAATTGATCAACCTGTTACTGAGGATATTATCAATGAACTATATGATGTGGGTGGTTTCGATAAAATATATGGAACTACACTTTCAGTCAAATAACTAATCTTTTTAAAGATTCACTACTATAACTACTTGAAATAATAATGCCCCTCAATGATGAATTTTACTTCATCATTGAGGGGCGTATTAATACTAATGATTTAATATCAATTTATGGTGAATTAACCTTACAATAAAATATTTTTAATTAAACCTATATGATCAACAATATAATCCGCTTCATGACGCTCCAATTCTTTACGAGCCTCTTGCCCTTTTAACCCTGTTAATGTACCTATAAAAGTAGCACCTATTTGTTTAGCACTGAATAAATCAGCCAATGAGTCACCAACAATGATTACATCTTCTTTATTTACAATTTGATCTTGCTGAGTAATGAATTGTTTATAATTCTCCTTGTTATTTCCATATAGAGTAGCTATGTAGCAAAAAGGATTAGGCTTACCTAGAGGTATAAATTCAGGATATTCATTTTCAGCTTCCATAACATCACTTGCAGTAACAATGTGATTATCTGAAAAGAACGCTTTTAAACCTAAAGATTCAAATGGAACTAATGTCTCAGTTCTAGGTCTACCTGTAGCTATTGCAAGATGATAACCTCTCTCTTTAAGAGATTTAAGTAATGACTTTATCTCTTCAATAGGTCTAAGAACAGTTTCGTGATAAATAAAACCATTAATGCCATCAAGAATAGAAGGCTTTTCTTCAACTTGTTCAAATAATTCAGAACCCAAGTATAATTCTTGGTATAAATCTCTTGCAACAAACCATAGAGGTCCTTTAAGTTTAAACAAACGCGCATCATTAACATTTAATTCTTTCTTAGCATATTGTTCTAACTCAGCATAAATATTATTTTTACCACCTTGACTATGATTAATAAAATTCATAGGAAGTTCATAATCGATTTTAAAATCTTTATTGATCAATGACTGAATGTCTTGAATACTTCTAGCTGAAAATTGATTATCTTCTATAATGTATTTAATTTGTTGAAAGGTAAATTGCTTCATTAAATGGATAAAATGTATGCAAAAAACGACAAATAACATATCCCAATTTGAATTTAATCCTATTGATTTTAATCGATTAAGAATTATATCATTATTAAATACTTTACTGCGAATATTATTTATAGTTTCGTCACTTAATGTATTTAATTTAAATGATTTATCTAAACCTAAAAAATGTTCACTTTTAAGTAACGCCTCTATAGTTAAAGCTGACGTATCGAAACAACGTTCCTCACTTAAGAATACACCATCTACATCAAATAAAATTGATTTCATGACTTTTCGCTCCATTATTTTTGAATATTCTGATACTTATAATCTTAACGCCTTATATCTCAATGTCAATAAAACTATAATAAAAAACTGATGAATTCTAGGTGGCCTCCTAAAATTCATCAGCTAATTGAACAACACATATTTATCAATATGGTTATATCTTATCAAATCAGTAAGACATATTTTGTCTGTCTTAATACTTTTAAAAAATGAAACTATAAATTTTACATTTGCTTTTCAATTTCATCTGCGACTTGCTGTACATGAGTGCCAATTATAACTTGTGCTGAGTGTTGACCATTTTTGGTTACCCCAACCGCTCCTGCATTTCTAATTTTTTGTTCGTCAATAATAGAATTATCCTTTAATTCCATTCTTAATCTAGTAGCACAATTGGTCAATGTAGTAATATTTTCACTACCACCTAATCCTTCTAAGATTTGACTTGCTGTGTGATGATATTTGCTTTTACTTGTAGTTTCAGCCCCATCTTTCTTAGTTGTATTAGCAGTTGGATCAGCTAATAAATTGTCACCACGACCAATTGTGTTGAGGTTAAAGATTTTAATGACAAACCTAAAGATAAAGTAATATAAAACGAAGAATACAATGCCTTGAACTAAAATCATTAACGGATGATTAGCCACTGGATTGATTAGTGATAATGCGTAATCAATTAAACCTGCACTAAATGAGAATCCTGCTGTCCAATGAAATAGTGCAGCTATAAATAATGACAAACCGGTTAATAATGCATGGATTACAAATAATACGGGTGCAACAAACATAAATGCAAATTCAATCGGTTCAGTTACACCAACCATAAATGCAGAAATGGAACTTGCTATAAACCAACCATATACTTGTTTTTTCTGAGCAGATTCAGCGGTGTGATACATCGCCAACGCTGCAGCTGGCATACCAAACATCATAATTGGGAAGAACCCTGCTTGATATCGACCAGTAATACCTTTGATTGCATCTTGTCCAGTTTGGAATTTACCGATATCGTTAATTCCTGCTGTATCAAACCAGAACACAGCATTTAATGCATGGTGAAGCCCAGTAGGAATTAATAGTCGGTTAAAGAAGCCGTATAGGAATGCACCGAATGGTCCAAAACCAACTAACCATTCACCAAATGCCACTATAGCTGAATATATAAATGGCCATGCGAATAATAAAATCATAATTAAAAAAGTACAATAGAATACTGTCATAATTGGAACTAATCGTTTACCACTAAAGAATGATAACGCTGTAGGTAATTCCACATCACTGAATTTGTTATAACAGTATGCTGAAATTAGTCCTATTATAATACCAATAAACACATTTGAATTATCCATCTTACTAAATCCGTCGTTTACAGCACTCTCTTTTATATTAAATAATGGTGCTACGAACTCAGGAGATAATACTTTAACGACCAGTGCAAATCCCAAAGCACCCGCTAATGCGACTGCACCATCATTTTTCTTTGCCATACCAATCGCAACGCCAATTGCAAAGATAAGCCCTAGTTGGCCTAGTATTGCAATCCCTACCGTACTGAAGAATAATGACACTGTTGGTAATATATTTAATGCTTTAAGCAAATTACCAATTCCAACGATTATTGCGCCAGCGGGTAAAACAGCTACTGGTAGCATTAAGGATCTCCCTAAATTTTGAAAAAACTTAAACATGTCACTCACTCCCAAAACACATATTATTCAAATAATTTATATATAACTAAGATATGTATATAGTTCCTTAATTAATTTACCATAAATGTAAGCGCTTTTGATGTGTCAATTTTAAATCATTTTAAAAATATAATAAGCATACAGGTATCTAACACGCTAAAGCTCTTCAACCTATAAATGTAGAATTTTAATTTTAAATAAATTTATAAAAATAAAAGTCTCGTATTAAATTCACTGAGATTAATTAAGTGTATACTTAAAAACAAAAACACCCTATTAAAATAACTATTTGAGTCATTAAATAGAGTGTTTATTGTTAATTAGTTACTATAATTTATTTATCTAGACTATCTTGAATTAAGTGTAGTTCTTTTTGTAATTGTGCTGTACGTCTTTCAATTTCATGTGTTAAATAATCTATTTTTTCATTTCTTTTTAAATCTTTAGGAATATCTGATTGATAAATTGGCTCACCAAATTTAATAAGTGCCTGACCTGTAATTAAACCAAGTAATTTTTTAGGTCCAACATAGGCTGCTGGTAAAATTGGCGCTTTGCCTAACATTGCAATAGTTGAAGCGCCTCTTTTTAATGGAGCCCCTTCAGCTGATGTACGATGTCCCGTTGGGAAGATACCAACAGTTTTATTTTCTTTTAACAAATTAACTGGTCTTTTCAATGTACTTGGTCCTGGATTTTCACGGTCAACAGGAAAAGCATTCAATGAAGTTAAAAATTGACCAAACCATTTATTATTAAATAATTCTTTTTTAGCCATGTAATGAATTTCATTAGGAACTAATGCCATACCTAACATGATCACTTCATTATAACTTTCATGAGTACATGTTACTACGTATTTGTTATCTTTAGGAATATTCTCCTTTCCAATAACATATAATGATTTAGCCATTTTAACTAATATAAAATCTAATAGTCTACTTATAAATTGATACATTATGTCACCTGCTTATTGATTTTTATACTTTATTGATTTTATCATTATCCTTATATATGAACAACTTATCAAAAGATACATCTAAAGTCTGATAGTGGATTACTAGCAATATTTGATTAAACCTTTCATAATTAAATAAAGGGTTAATATTATAATGGAGGTTAAAAATGTCTGAATTTAATCAAGAGAATCAATCAAATTATAACAACTATCAGCAACCTCAACCTGGAAAACCTAAATTCCCATGGTTTAAAACAATTATCGTTGCATTAATTGCTGGTGTGATAGGTGCTTTACTTGTCTTAGGTGCAAGTAAAATAATGGGATTAGTTGGTATAGATAATAGTGGTGCCCAAGTTCAAGAAGCCAATAATAGTAAAGGTGGAAATGTATTAGACGGAAAAAGTGATAAATATAAATCTGTTAATGCAATGATTAAAGATGTATCACCTGCGATAGTTGGTGTCATTAATATGCAAAAAGCTAATGGTCTAGAAGATTTTTTACAAGGTAAATCGTCATCCGAATCTGAAGAAGCAGGTATTGGTTCAGGTGTAATATATCGAATTAATAATAATTCTGCTTACATTGTGACAAACACCCATGTAATAAGTGGTGCATCCGAGATTAAAGTGCAATTGCATAGTGGTAAACAAGTTAAAGCGAAGTTAATTGGGAAGGATACTGTATCAGATATAGCTGTCTTAAAAATAGATAATACTAAGGGTATCAAATCAATTAAATTTGCTAATTCTTCAAAAGTGCAAACTGGGGATAGTGTATTCGCTATGGGTAATCCTCTAGGTTTGGAATTTGCTAATTCAGTTACTTCTGGAATTATTTCAGCAAATGAGCGTACAATTGAGTCAAATACTACTTCTGGTGGTACTAAAGTTAACGTCTTGCAAACTGATGCTGCAATAAACCCTGGTAACTCTGGTGGTGCATTAGTAGATATTAATGGTAACTTGGTTGGTATCAACTCTATGAAAATAGCCGCTGAGCAAGTAGAAGGTATTGGTTTTGCTATTCCAAGTAATGAAGTTAAAGTAACTATTGAACAACTTGTTAAAAACGGTAAAATTGAACGCCCTTCTATAGGAATTGGTTTACTAAATTTAAGTGATATTCCTGATTCTTATAAAAAAGAATTAAACACAGATCGTGATGATGGTATTTATGTTGCTAAAGTAAGTCGCTCAAGTGAATTAAAAACAGGCGATATCATTACTAAAATAGATGATAAAACTGTAAAAGAAGATACTGATTTAAGAACTTATCTGTATCAAAATAAGAAGCCTGGTGAGACTGCTAAACTAACTGTTATACGTGATGGAAAAACGCTAACAGTTAATGTTAAGCTAAAAAGCCAGTCCGATATATCACCTACTCAATCATCTGACTCTGAATCAGACAATAGTCGAAACAGTCAATTTATACAATAGTTTTTCTAACAAAAGAACATAATACACAAATACGGCCAGTACATGATTAATCAAAATCAATTACTGGCCGTATTATTACTTATATTGTCGCCTTTGACTTATTAGTAAGAAATAAAGCTGGAACAATAATTAAAATTAATGTAATGACTGATACTAAGAATCCAGCATGATAAGCGATAATACTGTGTGTCAAGGAATTACCTAATTGATTTATTACAACTGAAAGAATTGTTGCAATAAAAGCTGTTCCAAAACTTGAACCAATATTTTCAATCATATTAATTCCCACAGCCGCTTCAGCTAATACGCTTTCTTTAATGCCCATATATGCATCAGTAGTTAAACCTAAATTAATGCCTCCAACACTACATCCTCTTAAAAATAAGATAATAGATAGAGCAATGATACTAGTATGATCTGTAATAAATAATAAAGGTATTGATCTAAACATCGATATTATAACACTTACTAAAACCACCCATTTCTCTCCATATTGATCGATCAATTTCCCCATGTATGGTCTTGTAATAAGCATTCCAATTCCCTGTGGTATAAGTGCTTGAGCTGCTTCAATAGGAGTGTAATGCTTAAATGTCTGAAAATATAACGGAATTATGAACATAGGTCCCATGATACCTATGTTCGAGAGAAATGAGTCTATAAATGATGCTGTATAATTTCCTTTACTAAAGAGTGATAACGACATAATGGTATTATCATGTTTAACTTTATTATGAATATAATACATAAGTATCATAATACAACCATTAATCAGAAGAAGAATAGTAGTTCTATTATAAAAACTATGGTAATCACTTGCTTTTGTTAAGCCGTATATGGTTGATATACTGATAAGACCTAGTAATATGATTCCTAACATGTCAATAGACTTACTTTTATTAAAAGGGTCAAAGTTCGATAAATATTTTATTTGCAATAATACGGCGATGATTACGACTAAGACATTAATAAAGAACATCCAGCGCCAAGACACAATATGAATTACAACTCCACCAATGACTGGTCCCATGATGGGCCCGAATATCATAGGTGTACTTACGACAGCCATGACTTTCCCAATATCGTCTTGACCCGTTGTCTTAATCAATAGCGTGAACATTAACGTTGTAATTATGCCCGCAGACAATCCTTGAATAATTCTGAACACAATAAAACTCTCTACATTCCAACTAATACGAGCTAATACAGATGTAATTCCAAATAGAATTGAGGCTCCTATAAATATATACTTCCCATTAAATTGATTGACCATCCATCCTGCTATTGGAATAACTAGCGCTAAAGCAAGGACATATCCTGTTATACCCACTGAGTGATTTCAATAGTAGTATTAAATGCGTTGTTAAGTTGTTTGATTGCTATATTAATCATTGTTGAATCTAACATAGGTGCTATAGCCCCTAATGCTATTGCCCAAGCAGCTATCATAATCTCTCGATACTTGACTATCATTTAATTTTTACATACGTTCCTCCTATATATTGTTTCCATGTCAACAAAATATACTCTCTTTTTGTTTTCTTGTCAGCAATATATAACAAATAAACTCGCTTAACCTGTAAGCGAGTTTTTAAGTTTAATCTCTTATAATGATTTTTTCTCTTGTTCGATTAGTTGATCCAAATGTTGATGATACCTATTAATGAAGGTCATCATATTATTAAATTCATCTTCTGTCATGCTGTCAAAAACACTTTGATCTCTATTTTGAAACGATTCATGTAATTCAGAGTGAATTTGATAAACGCTTTCACCCTGTGCAGTTAATTTAAAATATATTTCTTTTTTATTGTCTTTACTTTTAAAACTTTTCAATTAAACCTTTTTGCTGCAAACGTTTTGTTAATTTACTAATTGCACCTCTAGTCATAAATAGCTTATTCGCTAAATATTGTACATTGGGATTCTGATATTCTTTAATCGCTTCAACGCAATGAACTTCAGATGATTTGAACCCTTTAAGTGCTTGTTCCATTTTATCTTTATTTAGCCAACCTATTTTATTAAACAAATCTCTAAAGCTACTCATTAAAATTTCTTCTTTATTATTAGTCATTTCATCACTTCTTTTTAATCTTTATAACACATTTATTATACCCGTACTCTATTTATTTTTCATAAAAAGGGCAATGCGCAAAATCTATAAGATTTCGCTACATTGCCAATAAAATTAAACTTATTATTTATAGTTAACCATGAAATATTTTTTCTTACCACGACGAATGATTGTAAATTCATCATCTATTTTATCCTCATTGCTTAATTCATAGTCTACTGATTGTTGTCTTTCCCCATTAATATAAATAGCACCGTTATTAACATCCTCACGTGCTTGGCGTTTAGACGTCGCAATGCCTGTTTCAATTAAGACATCAATAATATTTGAAGTTTCAGTTGATAATTCAACTTGAGGAACATCTTTGAAACCTTCTTTTAATTCTTTGCCTGATAATGATTTTAAATCGCCGCTAAACAAAGCTTTAGAAATACGAATGGCATCATCTAATGCCTCTTTACCATGAATAAATTCTGTAACATTCTCCGCTAAGGCTTTTTGCGCTTCTCTTAAATGAGGTTCTTGATTTTTAGATTCTTCGAGACGATTAATTTCATCTTTATCTAAAAATGTGAAGTATTTCAAGAATTTAATGACATCATCATCTGATTGATTAATCCAAAATTGGTAAAATTCATAAGGGCTTGTTTTGTCAGCGTCTAACCATACAGCACCTGATTCTGATTTACCAAATTTCTTACCATCCGATTTCGTAACTAAAGGAATTGTTAAACCATATGCTTCAGTTTGTCCATACATACGTCGCATTAATTCAATACCACTAGTGATATTACCCCATTGATCTGAACCACCAACTTGTAATTTACAATTTAATTCACGGTTTAAATGACCAAAGTCGATAGCTTGAAGTATAGTATAAGTGAATTCAGTGTAAGATATACCATTCTCAAGGCGAGATTGAATAGAATCTTTACCTAACATGTAGTTCACACCAACATGTTTACCATAATCTCTTAGGAAACTAATTAATGAGATTTGACTCAACCAATCTTTGTTATTAACTAAAATGGCACCTTTATCCGTACCAAATTCAAATAATTTATGCATTTGAGCACTAATACCCTCAACGTTAGCCTCTACTTGGTCTTCTGTTTGTAGTATACGTTCTTCAGATTTACCGGATGGATCACCAATCATACCAGTTCCACCACCAATTAGAACGATAGGTCGATGACCATGTTCTTGGAAACGTCTTAGAGTCATAAATGGAAGCAAATGACCAATATGCAGACTATCAGCAGTAGGGTCAGCACCACAATATAAAGAAATTTGTTCCTTATTTAATAATTCTTCAATGCTACTTTCATCTGTTTGTTGATAAATTAAACCTCTCCATTGTAACTCTTCAATTAAAGCGTTTGACATCAATATTCCTCCTAAACAAAGATTTTATTTTTAATATTTAGTGATCTATACTCTATTTATGAAAAATAAAAAGCACCCATACATCGTTAAATGTAAGGGCGCTTGAGCACGTTACCACCATACTTAAATAGCATATTGCTATTCACTCTATCAATGATACGTTCATTAATAAACGTTGGACAATTCATAATGAGGTGTATTCATATAAGTGCAACTATTAGTTCACAGCTACCACTAACTCTCTGGAAATCACAAAAATATTACTTGTCCTCTTATCCAAAATATATTGAATTGTAATTAATTATAAGTATTAAAAATATAAAAGTCAAATCAGTGATTATGGTATACTATATTTAAATTTCAAGATGCTTAAGGTGAAAGAGATGTTAACCAACATTAATAGAGATACTAAGTTTAATTCATTTGAAAAGTCCTACAAAAAAAAGAAACATGCAATTGTAGGATTATTTAGTGTTGGGTTATTTATATATTTAATAGGATTTATAGGTACAGTTATTTATTTCAATCATTTAACGCATGAATCGTCTAAAATAAGCGATCGTGAATTAAAACAGAAAGTCTTGCATTTTGCAGGTGACGATTTAATAAATCATGAAAATTCTGATATCTTAAGTGAATATGATAAATCTGAGAACTCTCTAATAGTAGGTCCTAAACACGTCAATCCAAATGTCATTAAAGCCCTTACCTCTTCCGAGGATACCATGTTTTATAAACATAAAGGTATCCTTCCAAAAGCACTCGTACGAGCAATGATACAAGATGTATTTAATCTTGATCAAAGTACTGGTGGTAGTACAATTACTCAACAACTAGTTAAAAACCAAGTGCTATCAAGTAAAAAAACATATAGTCGAAAAGCAAATGAGCTTATTTTAGCAATGCGTCTTGAAAATTTATTGTCAAAAAATGAAATCATCTATACATATTTAAATATTGTACCTTTCGGTAGAGATTATGAAGGAAACAATATTACAGGTATTGCGTCTGCGTCTTATAGTTTATTCGGTATTCCACCGAAAGATTTAAATATTGCACAGTCTGCTTACTTAATTGGTTTATTACAAAGCCCGTATATGTATACACCGTATGAAGAAAATGGTGAATTAAAAACTTATAAAGAAGTCAAAATCAGTGTTGATCGTCAACACTATGTATTAAAACAAATGCTTATTGAAGGTGTAATCGATAAAGAGGAATACCGTCACGCTAAACGTTATCATATCTATGACCATTTACTTACAAAACCGCAATTAAATAATAATCAATCTGCATGATTGATAAAATGTCTCATTTAATTAAATTCATATTTTGTTTCAAAAACAAATTCATAAAAAAACTGCGACAAAGTTTGGCTCTATAATAAATTGGACTGATGACTAAAAACCATCAGTCCAATTTTTATGTTTGAATACAAAAATGGCGCAATTACCTCTATAATTATTAGTTACCACACAAAATAAAAAAGAAAGGTAATGCGCCTATGTGTAAGTCTATATTAAATACATTAAGAATTAAAGATAAAAATCTAAATTTTTCAGATGAAGTGATTGAGAAAAAGCACAAAGGACGAATGAGCTTATTTTACTATGCTGAGCTCACTTATCAACCTACACATTGTGAAAATTGTTCAACTAAAAATGAAAATTTCTCTATAGTAAAAAATGGTAAGAAAACCTCAACGATTACTTTACTTAAAATTATGGAAATGCCCGCTTATT
>NZ_MAON01000034.1:0-2799 GCF_001922505.1 Staphylococcus sp. MB377
ATGGTACACAAGCTGCACTGAAGGCTGGATACTCCAAAGACGGTGCTCATGTACAGGCTAGTCGATTGCTAAGACGTGAACGAGTTTCTTCCTATATAAAAGAGCTTAAAGGTGAGTTAATCGAGAATGTATTTGTGGAAGCGATGGATGTGCTTAAAGAGTACATTAAGATTGCTTTTGCTGATATTACTAACTATGTAACCTTTGGACAGAAGGAAGTACCTGTAATGGGGATGTTTGGCCCGATGAAAGATGAATCCGGTAAAGAAATAACTCGTATCATAAATTATGTAGATTTACACGAGGCTGACATGGTTGATGGTTCTATAATAACCGAAGTAAAACTCGGAAAAGATGGCGTGTCAGTAAAACTTGCTGACAAGATGAAAGCACTGGACAAACTATCTCAGTACTTTGACTTAGTACCTGACAATTTCAAACGTAAAATCGAAGAAGAACGCCACAAAATGCAGATGGAAGTGCAGAAAGCTCAAATTGATAAAATTAAAGCAGATACTTCTCGTATTAAAGGTGATGAAGGTGAAGGATATGAAGATGACGGATTCATCGATGCGTTAGAAGGTAAAACAGCAGAGGTGTGGGAAGATGAAACTTAAACCTGCCCCTTTTAAATTTAGACCATTCTCAAAGAAACAATTACAAGTACTCACTTGGTGGAGAAAAGATTCACCTATGAAGGACCATGACGGTATTATATGCGATGGTTCTATTCGTGCTGGCAAAACTGTTTCGATGGCTCTTTCTTATGTTATGTGGGGAACTGCAACATTTAATGGTGAAAACTTAGGTATGGCAGGTAAAACAATTGGATCACTGCGACGCAACGTAATTACTCCATTAAAGAAGATGTTAAAATCACGTAAATATAAAGTGAAAGACCATCTATCAGAGAACATGCTTACCATTAGTAAAGATGGCCATACGAATCATTTCTATATATTTGGTGGTAAGGACGAATCATCACAAGAACTTATCCAAGGTATTACATTAGCTGGTATGTTTTTTGATGAAGTTGCTCTTATGCCGCAAAGCTTTGTGAACCAAGCGACAGGACGTTGTTCTATTGAAGGCTCAAAGTATTGGTTTAACTGTAACCCTGCCGGCCCGTATCATTGGTTCAAACTTGAATGGATAGATAATAAGGAAGACAAGAACCTGCTACATATTCATTTTACAATGGACGATAATCTTTCTTTATCTGAAAAAGTGAAGCAAAGATACTATCGTATGTATAGTGGAGTCTTCTTTCAACGCTTCATTTTAGGTTTATGGGTGCTTGCAGAAGGTATTGTATATGACATGTTTAACAAAGAAAAGCATGTTGTAAAAACAGTAGAAAGAGAATACGAGAAGTATTATGTATCTTGTGACTATGGTACACAGAACCCTATGACATATGGACTATGGGGCTTATGTGATGGTATATGGTACAAAACAAAAGAGTATCATTATGATGGCCGTAAGAGTTCACGGCAAAAGACAGATGATGAGTATCTTGATGATCTGAAAGAATTTGTCGGAGATATTTCTATTCGTGGTATTATAGTAGACCCATCAGCAGCCTCATTTATTGCTTTATTGAAAAAGAATCGATTCAAAGTGCTTAAAGCTAAGAATGAAGTTATAGATGGCATACGAAATGTAGCACGACTTCTTAATGAAGAGAAGATAAAATACAACGATTGCTGTAAAGAAACATTTCGTGAATACGCTTCTTATACTTGGGATGAGAAAGCTACAGCTCGTGGTGAAGATAAACCAAATAAAGAGAATGACCACCAAATGGATGGTGATCGTTACTTTGTAAATACAGTTGTTGTAACTAATAACAAAGCTAAGGCTGTTAAGTCAATCTATTAAGGGGGTGAGACGATGTTTGAACACTATATTCCGTTGCTGGATGAACAAAATGGCGAGCCTACATCAAAGTTACTAAAAAAAATTATTGATGAGTTTGAACCATTAAAACAACGCATGATTAACAGGTACGAGCGATACAAAGCAAGTGAAAAGGGAGTGCCTATCTTTACTCGCGAGTTTAAAGGTGATGGTAATAAAGATAAGGTTAACAATAAGCTAAACAATGACTTCTTCTCTGAAATTATCGATACAAAAATCGGTTATATGTTTGGGTTGCCTATCTCATACAGCTTAGATCATGAAGATAATGAAGTATTGAAACGTATTCAGGACTTTTTAAAAGCGAATCATACTGAGGATGCTGACGCAGAAACAGGGAAGTTCGCCTCTATTTGTGGATACGGAGCGAGACTACTGTATCACGATAAAGAAGGCATCGAAAAGGTTATGAATATTAAACCTTATGAAGCTATATTTCTTACGAATTCAAGCATTGCAGAACCTAAATACGCTATACGCTGCTATCCAATCAAAGTAATTGATGGTGATGATTTCAAGGATGGTTACAAAGTAGAGTTTTACAATGATACAAACATTATTGAGTACACTGGTGAAGATTTAGATAAGTTAACAGAGACTGAACGTATTCCTAACTTATTTAAAGGTGTGCCACTTATTGGGTTTCCTAACAATGAAGAATTACAAGGAGATGTAGATAAAGCTATATCACTTATTGAAGGTTACGACCGTTCGTTTTCCGATGTAAACAGTGAAATTGAACAGTTTCGTCTGGCTTATATGATCTTTAAAGGCGTTGATATAGATGATGATACTATTGAGAAACTAAAACAAACAGGAGCTCTTGATGTAGGTGAGAATGGTGAGGCTTCTTTTTTAACTAAGGACCTTAATGACAAC
>NZ_MAON01000035.1:0-2743 GCF_001922505.1 Staphylococcus sp. MB377
GGAAGTTGGTAACAGGATCAGATGTAGAACTGGATGAGTGGCGCTTATTAACAAGCGTCCAACTCCTGTGAAGGTGTTAAAGAGCAAAGGTAGCCGTGTACTAAATGGATTCTATGAAGCAAAGAGCACAGTAGACTATGACGGTGTATATAAGGGACGAGCTGTAGCATTTGAAGCGAAGTCTACAGAGAAAGATACACGTTTTGATTTAAAGAACATTGCACAGCATCAATTGGATTACCTGGAGAAAGCGGAGAAGATGGGAGCGATATGCTTCTTCCTTATAGAATTCAGTAAGGATAAGTCAGTATTCGCAGTGCCACTATCAGTCATTCAATCTTATGTAAGGATGTCTCATCAACCGAAGGGCCAGAAGTCTATACCAAGAGCAGACTTTGATATTTATGGGTATTTAGTAGAACAGACAGAACGAGCGCCGATTGATTACTTGCAATATGTTGACGAAGTAGTAGCACCAGTCATGTTTGATGGAATGATTCAATTTGATCAGGACTATCAAAAGGTAGCGAATAATATTGAAGCAACAAAAGAGAAGATGGCCAACAAGAAATGTAAATTATTAAGGGTTTAATGGATAACGGAACCTTGCAAGGTGGATGGTGGGGACTATTCGCTATGCATGTTTCCCTTATTCAACAAAGAGATAGTAAAATTTCACGTACCTGATGTAATGTTAAAAAGACAAATTCAGAAATAGGGGGATTCCTTCATGGAGAGACAATTAACTTTATTGCCAGTTATCGATAGAGAGACAGAGAAACAAGTTCAGAAAGAAGTAGTGAAAATTCTAAAGGAATACCGCGCATTGAAAACTCGTTTTGAGAATGAAGTGGAGTTAAAACACGAAGGAATCAGTTTGTTCCCGGAGATTAGAGACACGAGATATATTAGCAATATCAAGTTCAAGCAGATCGATAAGGCTTTAGAGTACGTTTTAGACTATGACGAGGCAGAAATCATCAAGAAGAAATACTTAAATGCAGATAAGCCGAAAGACAGCTTTATTTACACTGAATTATCGATGAAGAAAGATCACTTCTATTATAAGAAGAAAAATGCGATTCGATTGATCGCTACATCTTTAGGGATGATTTAATAATACAAAAAAAGCCAAATTAACAGTTTTTAATTAACTATCCATTTGGCTTTTTATGTTTTATTTTTTAGGCATCCATGTATGTCCGCAATTCATGCAACCATTAACAATATTTTTTCTACCAACAAATCCACTGAATAAAATTATCGGTGGTCCTAGAAGTACAATAAGAAGACCAACAATTGCAGAAAGTCCAACAACTCCATCCATAGAATTTTCAGGAACTATAACATATAAAAAATTAGAAACTATTCCAATAGTTATAAGTGTACCTAACAGAAGAAACAGAATAAAAAACGCCCTTTTGAAATTATAACCACGCTTATTACCGACTATTTGATCTGATTTGCATTTCCTACAAACCACGCGCTTTGTTACTTTTTCTTGTTGTACCGTCATGTCTAACCATCCTTGCTTTTTATAAAATTATAATAGCTTAATTATATGATATTATTACCTGAACTGGATACAAATATTATCAAAAAAAGAAAAAATATAATGAATTGGAATGTTTATGTTTTTAAAAACTTCGACAAAATACCGACAAAATTGGGGACTAAATAGGGGGAATTTTGATAATGAAATCAACGATATTCTTAATGTACAAGCCCTTTGACAAACGCATATCGAAGAGGATTAGTACACCTATAAGTGAAACGTTCTTATGCGAGAATGTCACGGTAACGTATACCGCATGGTAGGGCGGGCAAGGCGGTAAGAACCCGCGTTAAGACGAAAAGACCAATGAATGTATTACAATGACATATTCCAGTGTGGCGGGTGTGAGATAATTCGCATTCGTCATGCTGTTTCTATTGTATTTATCAATCAGCTCGGAATGCGTCCTCTGGGTTGATAATAAATATAAGTCTATTTCCCTCTAATATGTCGGTTCTTGAAAATGGAATGGGGGTGGTTGCTCATGATTGAGTGACACTTGCATTCTAGAAAGCTAAAAAGTATACGTATCTCGTACATTAGTAATTACCCATGATTCTTATTAATGACCAAAACGAGGGCAAAGAGTTCCACTCTTTGTTTGAGCCAATACAGCGGAAACATTCCCCTTCCGTCCCTCTAGTGTATTGGTTCAAACAAGGCGTCGGAAGAAACATATACGTCTTGGATATAAATATTTTATAATTTGGCATTGGTCAGCTAAGGCCCTGCGACAGCCGATGTATTGACCAGCTTTATGGAGCATAAACGAGAGAGTCCCTAGCTCTCTTTGAACCGATGACAGCTCTTACGCATGGAGCGCCTACTGAACGTCGTCGGTTGAAAGAGGTTATGGAAGCTCTTGTGTTTCTTCCAGTCACCGAACGTAAAGCGCGTAGCTAATAAGGGCTAAAAAATTACATGATGCGGTGGCTTGGAGAAGGTTGAGGGTATCAGCCTTGATCTAAGAAAAACTTTTGCCATTTGTTTTCTTTCTTTTCTCCCATCCCCTTGAAAGCTGTCACTTCGGTGATGGCTTTTTGTTTTGTAGGATATTCTTTTTTTCTGTCGAATAGATAGAGTGGGAAGGGGGGGATACTATTTTAGAAAATTTAATTGTAAACGGTGAGAAATTAGAAAGTGAAGTGCAAGAAGGAATGGCTTATAAGTTCTTTGATAGTGTTAATT
>NZ_MAON01000036.1:0-1981 GCF_001922505.1 Staphylococcus sp. MB377
TCTCAGCCATTTTTTCAAAATGCTCCATTGCATCCTTATCCTTTGTAGTTGGCTCATGAGACTGATATTTAACACCGTACTTGTTGTAAATCTCCATGTTAACATTACGGCCATCGTCCATTTTTAAAACTGTATCTTGAGGCTTAGAATTAGTTTCTTTTTTCGTATCAGATTGACTTTCTATCTTGGCCTCTTGTTTTGGGGTGCTAGAAGCAACTTTATTCTCTTTTTTATCCATGAAACCACTAATTGCAGCAATAACAATAAATAGGTAAACAGCACTAGCTACAACCATTTTCCATTTAGTATTAGATCGAAAACCGAGTATCTTGTTATGTAATTTACGCTCCACTTTATTGATTTGAATTGAAGTATTTGTTTGGATTAAGCGTTCAATATCATTAGTTTGCTGTGTTGGTGTAAATACGAATGTTTTATTCATTCCTTTAAATTCCATAACCGCTTTCACGGCGAATTTATCAATAGTAACAGTGTCGTATTCATTGAAATTATATGTGCCAACACTAGAAACATTTTGTGTTTCTTTGTTGTACTTAAATAATTGAATATGATCTTTATCTATGGCAGCATAGCCACGATCAGTTGAACTGAACTTAGCTTCTACGATAATAGGCGAAGTTTGGTATTTATTTGCTATCGCCTGTTTGGCAAGTTGCGACTCGCTAGGTTTTTTCTCTTTATTTTTATTACCCATTTTTACTAGTCCCCTCCAAAATGTAAGATTTCTCATCTTATGTTAGCAAACGAATTATTTGTGTATTGTCATATTTTGTCGAATAGAAATAAAAAAGCAATCATAAGAGTACTTTTCCATAAATCTAATGTTTTTTACTAGATTTTTTATGTCCTTTATTTCGTTCACAAGCTACACCATCGCCATCACGATCTAAATGCGAAGCATAAGCTGGGCTATCTGGAGTTATATCATAGTAACCAGCATTATTTGCATCTGTACAGTTTGCAAAGTGAACTTTCTCTTGTTTAGGTGCAGCTTGTTGCTGAGGTGCTGTATTAGCTGCAGCTTTTTGTTGCTCCTGTTCTTTTACTCGAGCTGCTTCTTGTTGTTTCTTTTGCTCTTCCTGTTGTCTTTGAGCCTCTTCTTGTTTGCGTTGTTCATCTAATCGCTTTTGCTCTTCAGCCTTTTTCTGTTCTTCCAATTGCTTTTGTTCTTCGGCCTTTTTCTGTTCTTCTAACTTCTTTTGCTCTTCAGCTTGTTTTTGCTCTTCAGCTTGTTTTTGTTCTTCGGATTTTTTCTGTTCTTCTATTTTCTTTTGTTCCTCTTCCTGTTTTTGCTCATCTACCTTCTTTTGTTCATCTTCTTTTTTAGTTTCTTGTTTTGGTTCTTCTGATGTACTTGCTTTATCATTTGAACCACAAGCAGCCAATCCCATAAGTAACACGCTGCATGATAAAGCCATTAATAATTTTTTGCTCATAATTTAATTCCTCCAAGATATATAAAATGTAATATTTCTGGACAATCTTATCAAAATAAACATCTATATATTGTCATATTGTGTCGAATGAAAATAAAATAGAGAGAGTCATAACTCTCAATGGGAAAATGATAAGAATTTACCGATGGATAATAGAGAAATATCCTCTATTTTTTAATAATATTGAGTAATGGTTTTTGTCAAATCTATAGGGAGATGTGGTTTTAATGTGGGGAGGAAGGAGTGTGTTTCAAAAGGTGTACCTTTTGAAGTGTTAAGGTATGAAATGATTTAAGATTTAGAAAAAAATTTATAATTAAATATTAGAATTCATTGGAGCCATGTTCAGTTTAACTTCCGATAAATGTGTTTTAGAATTTATTATGAGAACGCGTTATTAAAAAAGGGGGGCTGTTACAAATGTGGAGAAATATAGAAAATAACTGAAAATGATTGTGCTTTGAGTTAACATAGTATTAAGGTAACTTTCCTAAGTAAGTATTTAAGGGGTGAATAATTTGAGT
>NZ_MAON01000037.1:0-1950 GCF_001922505.1 Staphylococcus sp. MB377
AAAAGGACCCCTACCCCTTTTCCGGGTCCTTTTTCAACGTTTTCTACTAAAATAGCGTTTTTTATTCAAATTGATGCCCTGCTTATTTGGGCGCATTTACCAGTATTTTTACCAAAAAATTCATGATATTGTTAATTAGTCGAGTACGTCATTACTTGACGATTACCCTTAGGGGCTCCCCAGACAAATGGGGCTCCTTTTATTCAAATAACGATTTTGTTTAAATTTCATTAACCTTATTGATTCCTTTACATACAGTATTATCACAAGAAATTCAATAAGTGCTCCGGTCTAGTTACCTTGAATTTCTTGCAAATCTTGTGGGAAGAATCCGTTTATAACAAACGGGTTCTTTTATTTATTCATCATAAAATAACTATTTTGTTCACTTTTTTGATACATTTACGAAACATTCATATGTTATCTTCAGTAAGTTCTTTTCTTTTCATAAAATTGTGTGAGTTATACCGACACAAGAAGCCCTAGATCCCTAAATCTAGGGCTTCTTCGTTTTAATAACTATGTTGTTTGTTTTGATGTATAGACAACTATATATTTAGATGTTAAAATATTATTGTGATTCCCACTTGGTTTCACATACGACTCTTTTTCTGTGATTATGGGGTTCTTACGTAATAGTAAGGACCATTTTTTTATTTAGTGCCCATAGCCAGTAAATCCGAAGCCCATATTTCTCCTTTCTGATTCCAATAATCCCAACGTTTCTACTAACGCTATGACGCCTACAGGTGCCTCGTTCAATCAAATAAGTTTCTACCCTTTAAATACGTCATAACGCTATGCCTCCTAATCCAAATCCATTATCTCTTCTAAGGTCATATCAGAAATATACGTGGTGATAATCTGTATCTTTCCGTATTTCTTTTTAGCCATTTCTATAGCTTCGCTCTCGGACTTCGCCTCAAACCAACGAAGCTTCCACTTCTCATCTTTATCGTAAAACTCTACTGAGTACGTCATAACGCTATTACGCTTCAAGAATTTGTCCACGGTACTTGTTGCGGTATAATCAAAACTTCCGACTACATCCTCCAGTGTTAGTTGTTTCATGCCCCTAGCCCCATTGGACGCGATTTGATTTTGTTCTTATCTGCCTGATCCATAATTAATGCAGCAATTTCTAGTTGATGCCTCCCTAACTCTTTTGCTATTTCAAGAATATCTTTATCCTCATCCCACATTTCTCGTAATTGAATCACTTCGCTTTCATCAAATACTAAGTCCAACTCTTCTAAAGCAATATATAAGTTACGACGCGACTTCTTCATGTACTTTCCCCGCTGCAACGCCATTGTGTAATTCTCCTTTTCCAAATCCGTTCCAAGTCGTGGCATCCCATTTCCCCTCCAGTTGTAATTGATGAATTTCTCGTAACTCCGCCATAACGGCATGACGTCTTCTATCCACTTCTTCAAGACTGCAATTCCCTGCTTCGCAAATACACGGTGCAAATTGATAGCAGCCATTCCCCATATCGTTGCTAATTACTCCCGTTCCTTCACATACACACATCGGTTATTCCCCCTTTAAAATGGCAATGCCTTTCTTCTGTAATCCTTTGTTTCTTCGAATTTTATTGTTCTAAAATTATTAAGAATTCGTGATACGATTCGCTCGTCATATGCCTCGTCTAAACGCTTTCCTGTGAGGTTTGTCGTGAAGATAGTAGATTTACCTTGCCTACCATCGAAAACATCGAATAGCACCCTATTAATAAAGTTTGTTGCTTTTGTATTGGCATCTAATGCGCCTAACTCTGCTCCTAAATCATCGACTATTAATACTTCTGCTTTTACTAGACTTCGAATGATTGCATCTTCAGTTAGTGTGGAGTCTTTGCTGAACGTACTTTTTATTTTCCGTAGCAATTCGCCAACTGTAACGAAGACAACTGACTTCCCTGCTCCTGCAAGCTCATCCGCAATAGCA
>NZ_MAON01000038.1:0-1870 GCF_001922505.1 Staphylococcus sp. MB377
GACGCAGATGCAGATGCAGATTCAGACGCAGATGCAGATGCAGATAGCGACGCAGACGCTGACGCAGATTCAGATGCAGATGCAGACGCTGACGCAGATGCTGACTCAGATGCAGACGCAGACGCAGATGCAGATGCAGACGCAGACGCAGATGCAGATGCAGATGCTGACTCAGATGCAGACGCTGACGCAGATGCAGATGCAGACGCAGACGCAGATGCAGACGCAGATTCAGATGCAGACGCAGATGCAGATGCAGATGCAGACGCAGATGCAGACGCAGACGCAGACGCAGATGCAGATGCAGACGCAGATGCTGATGCAGATGCAGATGCAGACGCAGACGCAGATGCAGACGCTGACTCAGATGCAGACGCAGATTCAGATGCAGATGCTGACTCAGATGCAGACGCAGATTCAGATGCAGATGCTGACTCAGATGCAGACGCAGATTCAGATGCAGATGCTGACTCAGATGCTGACTCAGATGCAGACGCAGATTCAGATGCAGATGCTGACTCAGATGCAGACGCAGACTCAGATGCAGACGCAGATTCAGATGCAGATGCAGATAGTGACGCAGATGCGGACAGTGATGCAGACGCAGATGCTGACGCAGATGCAGACGCAGATAGCGATGCAGATGCCGATAGTGACGCAGATGCGGACAGTGATGCAGATGCTGACTCAGATGCAGACGCAGACTCAGACGCAGATGCTGACTCAGATGCAGACGCAGACGCAGATGCAGATGCTGACTCAGATGCAGACGCAGATTCAGACGCAGATGCAGATGCAGATAGCGACGCAGACGCTGACGCAGATTCAGATTCAGATGCAGACGCTGACGCAGATGCTGACGCAGACGCAGATGCTGACGCAGATGCAGACGCAGACGCAGATTCAGATGCAGATGCTGACTCAGATGCAGACGCAGACTCAGACGCAGATGCAGACGCTGACGCAGATGCAGACGCTGACGCAGATGCAGACGCAGATTCAGATGCAGACGCTGATTCAGATGCAGACGCAGATTCAGATGCAGATGCTGACTCAGATGCAGACGCTGACGCAGATGCAGACGCTGACGCAGATGCAGACGCTGACGCAGATGCAGATGCAGACGCAGATGCTGATGCTGATGCAGATGCAGACGCAGACGCAGATGCAGATGCAGATGCAGACGCTGACTCAGATGCAGACGCAGATGCAGATGCTGACTCAGATGCTGACTCAGATGCAGACGCAGATTCAGACGCTGACGCAGACGCAGATAGCGATGCAGATGCCGATAGTGACGCAGATGCGGACAGTGATGCAGATGCAGATAGCGACGCAGATGCAGACGCAGACTCAGACGCAGATGCTGACGCAGATGCAGATGCAGATTCAGACGCAGATGCAGATGCAGATAGCGACGCAGACGCTGACGCAGATTCAGATGCAGATGCAGACGCTGACGCAGATGCTGACTCAGATGCAGACGCAGACGCAGATGCAGATGCAGACGCAGATGCAGACGCAGACGCAGACGCAGATTCAGATGCAGACGCAGATGCTGATGCAGATGCAGATGCAGACGCAGACGCAGATTCAGATGCAGATGCTGACTCAGATGCTGACTCAGATGCAGACGCAGATTCAGATGCAGATGCAGACGCAGATAGCGATGCAGATGCCGATAGTGACGCAGATGCGGACAGTGATGCAGATGCAGATAGCGACGCAGATGCAGACGCAGACGCTGACTCAGATGCCGATAAAGATCATAATGACAAAGCAGATAAACCAAATAATAAAGAGTTACCAGATACTGGTAATGATGCTCAAAATAATGCCACATTATTTGGTTCACTATTCGCTGCGCTTG
>NZ_MAON01000039.1:0-1729 GCF_001922505.1 Staphylococcus sp. MB377
CCTTCAGGAATAGGTTTTGTCGGAGTGATAGTAACATGCCCTGTATCATCCGTCGTACCCGAACCAATAATATTGCCATCTTTGTCTAGTAAATCAACATGAGTATTCGGATCCGTTGTCACCGTAATCGGTGTTTGAGTATCGGCTTTACCAGTTAAATCAGTATCAAGCGTTGGAGTAGCTGGTGGCGTAGTATCAGTTGCTTTTTTTGGTTGAGAAATTGCCACATTAGGAACTTCCGCATTGTCATAAGCTTTAGCGATGACATTGCCCTCAGGAATAGGCACCGTTGGTGAAATTGTAACTCGACCATTACTATCCGTAGTACCTGAACCAATCACGTTGTTATCCTTATCAAGTAACTCAACACGTGTATTCGGGTCTGTCGTTACGGTAATCGGTGTTTTAGTCGTTGCTTTACCAGTTAAATCATTTGTCACAACAGGTTCCGTCGGAGGTGTAGTATCAGTTGCTTTTTTAGGTGCAGAAGTTGAGACATTTGGGTGTTCCGCACTATCGTAAGCTTTCGCAGTTACATTACCTTCCGGTATAGGTTGAGTTGGCGTAATAATGGCATGACCATTAGCACCTGTAGTCCCCGAACCAATAACATGATTATCTTTATCTAGTAACTCGATACGAGTATTCGGATCAGAAGACACATCAACTGGAGTTCTAGTCGTTGCCTTTCCAGTTAAATCAGTATTAACGATTGGGCTACCTGGAGGTGTCGTATCCGTCGCTTTCTTCGGTTGAGAAAGTGAACTGTTCGGATGTTCTGCGTTATCCGTTGCTTTAGCACGTACATTACCTTCAGGAATAGGTTTTGTCGGAGTGATAGTAACATGCCCTGTATCATCCGTCGTACCCGAACCAATAATATTGCCATCTTTGTCTAATAAATCAACATGAGTATTCGGATCCGTTGTCACCGTAATCGGTGTTTGAGTACCGGCTTTACCAACTAAATCAGTATCAAGTGTTGGAACCGTTGGTGGTGTTGTATCAGTTGCTTTAACCGGATTAGATGTAGAACTATTTGGATGTTCAGCATTATCAGTTGCCTTGGCAGTTACATTACCTTCCGGTATAGGTTGAGTTGGCGTAATAATGGCATGACCATTAGCACCTGTAGTCCCCGAACCAATGACATGATTATCTTTATCTAGTAACTCAATACGAGTATTCGGATCAGAAGATACGTCAACAGGTGTTCTAGTTGTCGCCTTACCAGTTAAGTCAGTATTAACGATTGGGCTACCTGGAGGTGTCGTATCCGTCGCTTTCTTCGGTTGAGAAAGTGAACTGTTCGGATGTTCTGCGTTATCCGTTGCTTTAGCACGTACATTACCTTCAGGAATAGGCACCGTTGGTGTAATCGTAACTCGACCAGTACTATCTGTCGTACCCGAACCAATCACGTTGTTATCCTTATCAAGTAAATCAACATGAGTATTTGGATCCGTTGTCACCGTAATTGGTGTTTTAGTCGTTGCCTTACCAGTTAAATCATTCGTCACAACAGGTTCCGTTGGAGGTGTCGTATCCGTCGCTTTGACAGGATCAGATGTAGAACTATTCGGATGTTCTGCATTATCTATAGCCTTGGCAGTTACATTACCTTCCGGTATAGGTTGAGTTGGCGTAATAATGGCATGACCATTAGCACCTGTAGTCCCCGAACCAATGACATGATTATCTTTATCTAGTAACTCAATACGAGTATTCG
>NZ_MAON01000040.1:0-1514 GCF_001922505.1 Staphylococcus sp. MB377
TGAAGAGACAGAAAAATTTTCTATCTATAAAGATGATAGCATGTTTTTTTTAGAAGGGATATATAGATTGAAAAATATAGATTTTTTAAAAATGGAAGGAATTCCATAAACGTCATGGAATACTGTCAATATGAGGTGTTGTGACGTTATGACGGACGAAATTGTTTATTCTGCTAGTGAAGTATACAAACGACTAGGAATATCCGATAGCACCCTTAGAAAGTACATGGAAGTATTGCAACGCGAAGGATTCGCTGTAAAGAAAGATAATCGTGGCAGACGCCAGTACACAGACAATGACATTATGGTGATTGAGAAATTAATTGAACTGAGTAAGCATGACGGTATGACGCTAGAAAAGGCAGCGAAGATGATTGCGCAGCAAATAGAGAAAGTTAATCCGGATCTGATTCAAGAAAATTCTGAGGAAACGGACTTAGTGCCATTCCACATTAAACAGCAATTACAGGAACAGTACAGCGTTATGGCGCAAGAAATGAATCAAAGTATGTTAGCGATGGAGAAGCGATTGAGTGAGCAGGCGAAGCAAAGTAACGAGGAAATCAAAGCGAGTGTAGAAGCGCATATTGAACGAGTGGAAAAACGATTGGAAGCTCGGGATGAGACACTGATGAAGACACTACGTGAGATGCAGGAGACGAAGAGAATGATGCAGGAATTTAGGGATGAGGTTGCTGCAGCGAAAGAGAAGAAAAAACCGTGGTGGCGGTTCTGGTGAGGATAAGAAGAGGAACGTATAAAAATAGAGTTGTAGAAAAAGAAAGAGTGGATTCCTTATCAGAATAGGGTTCCACTTTTTTCTTGTTACTGATAATGAGACACTATATCTAACTTACATAAATATCCTATTTGTACAAATCAATCCTTGCTGATGATACAATTAAAGTCATGGAGGGGTATTATGGGAATTTATTATGTACCACTGTTTCTTATATTCGGCACTGCAATATTCTTTTTTTTCTTGTCTAGTTCATCAAAAATTAAGGCTAAAAACCTATCATTGATAATGGTCTGTTTAGGGATAAATCTACTTACAAGTCCAGTGGCTTTAATTATAGGTGGGGTAGCTGATTATGCAGGTGTCGTGGCTAATTATGGAGCTTATGTTGCGGGTGATTCGGCAACAGCTCCTCCTCTAGTTAGTCGTGTGCTTTATTTTTCAGGAGGATTTCTCTTCATTCAGGGAATACCACTCCTCATACTAATTGTCGCTTTGTGGAAGTTTGCAAGAGTAAAGAAAACAAATCGAGTATAGAAGTACATAATGAAAGAGTGGATTCCTTTTTAGAGGAGGGATCCGTTTTTTTCTTGCTATCAATAATATTACATAACGTTAAATTTATCCGAATACTCTATTCATCCGAATTTATACAAAATCGAACTTGCTAATGTTAAAATTTGGATAAAAGGAGGAATATTATGGGATATCTAAATCAGCTTTATGTAATACTGTATTTTATAAGCGGCATTGCAGTATTCTCATCCCCCCCTGC
>NZ_MAON01000041.1:0-1403 GCF_001922505.1 Staphylococcus sp. MB377
AATGCTAGCCATATAATAAAAAATAATCGTAAACATAAACGCATTCACTTCTTTTCTATATAAATATGAACGAAGTGAATAAGCGTCGGAAAGCAGCAAAAAGCTTCCTTTTTGCTGTTGGAGCATGGGGTTTCAGGGGGTGCAGTATCTGACGTAAATGCCGAGCGAAAGCGAGCCGAAGGGTAGCATTTATGTTAGATAACCCCCTGATATGCTCCGACGCTTTATATAGAAAAGAAGATTTAACTACTTAAATGTTTAATATAGGTTGATATGATAGTTTTTATAAGGAATTTCTTTGTAGTGATTTCTCACTACATTTGTAGTGATTTCTCACTACATTCGTTGTGATTTTATCACTACAATGTTAAAATTTGGATAAAAGGAGGAAAAATAAAATGAAAGAAAGATATGGAACAGTCTATAAAGGCTCTCAGAGGCTCATAGACGAACAAAGTGGCGAAGTAATAGAAGTAGATAAGTTATACCGTAAACAAACGTCTGGTAACTTCGTAAAGGCTTATATGGTGCAATTAATAAGTATGTTAGACATGATTGGAGGAAAAAAACTAAAAATCGTTAACTATATTCTTGATAATGTACATTTAAGCAATAATACAATGATAGCTACTACTAGAGAAATTGCTAAAGAAACAGGCACAAGTACACAAACAGTCTCAAGAACGCTAAAGATTTTAGAAGAAGGAAATATAATAAAAAGAAAAACAGGAGCATTAATGCTTAATCCAGAACTACTCATGAGAGGCGATGACCAAAAACAAAAATACCTCTTACTCGAATTTGGGAACTTTGAGCAAGAGGCCGACGAAAAGCAAGAGAATGCTTTATCAGATTATTATTCTTTCAAGGAGTAGTATAGCATAAATTCGTCTATCTTGTAGACGAACGGACTAGATAAAACTAGTCCGTTTTTTTTTATAACTTTGGATCTACTCGCTTACACTCGCAGAACAAAGTTATAACTAATAACAACCCACCATTAAATTTTACATTTTAAAATAATTGCTTTTTGACTTCACGATATCGCTTTAATGATTTGGATTGGTTGTTAAGTTGGAATTAATCCAACTTAAAACCTGCACCAATCGCCACAAAAGTGGCTATCATTTTCGCTTTGCTCGTCAAAAATTTTCTCATTTCAAAATGTAAAATTTAGGTTTGGCAAGCATCGTATTTGCTAGCCACATCATTCGCTATCGCTCATTCGTGGCTGCAAATACACTTGTTGGGGGAACGCCCCCCAACCCCCCTGCCAAATGCTAGCCATATAATAAAAAATAATCGTAAACATAAACGCATTCACTTCTTTTCTATATAAATATGAACGAAGTGAATAAGCGTCGGAAAGCAGCAAAAAGCTTCCTTTTTGCTGTTGGAGCATG
>NZ_MAON01000042.1:0-1393 GCF_001922505.1 Staphylococcus sp. MB377
GTACTATTCAGATCACTTAACTTTCCTAGTGCGTACTACTTACCCCAATTGCGCATATCCTTCTGAATTTGTGCCCAGTTCGCATTAATTTCAGCTTGGCTCATTGAATTTACTTGTTCTCTCGTAAATCCCCCTCCAGTTCCGCCACTAACATGGATTTCTCGGCCAGCAGCTTTAAACTTTTCAGCCACTTTTACTTCCAATGCAGTAGAGAATAAATCATTAAACTTTGACACCCTAACCTTTGTATCTTCTACATCTGAACCAATAACAAAATCTACAAATTTAAGATCCAATCCAACCGCTGATAAACCATCTGATGCAACACTCTGCATTTCTTTCTGATGAAGTACTCTTTCTCGCTCTTCTAGTTGTTCCTGAAGTTGCTTCATCTCATATTCAGCTTTCTCTTGTGCAGTCATAGAAGCGGTTTTATAGTTCTCTAATTCCTTTTTTGTTGCATTCAGTTCTTTCGAATATTTAGAGCGCACTCTATCTTCCGCTGATTGTACCATCTTCTCAATAAATGTTTTTGTTGCATCATCTAATTTCGGTTCTTTTTGTTCACCAACTGGCGGTTCTTTTTGCTCTTCAACTAGTGAATCTTTTATATCATCCGCAGGTGATGTTTGTTCATTCTGTAGTGTCTCATCTGCAGGTATTGCAGGATCAGAAAAGAATTGCAGATTTGATAAACGAAACGGTAACTTTGTTAGTTCTCTTTCTTTTAAAAACTGTACTTCCGCTTGCTTTTGTAATTGTTTCATTATTATTCCTCCTCTGAGTTCCTATGAATACACCCTATTTAGTTCGTATTTTATAAGCCCTCGTGTGTTTTATTATTCAAGAGAGTCTTTCCATTCCTCGTAACTAACTGCGCTAATCACCTCATTCTTACCTGTAGTTGGGTTTCTGGCCCTTCTCTCAATGAATGAGCTAACATCCGCTACCTCAGTAATGAAAGTACAGCGGCATCGTACAACTTCTTTAGCAGGTAAATTACTATCATGTGGATATTCGCAACTATAACCACCGACTTTAAATAATCCTTTAAACGGTACTTTTTGATGATCTGCTGCTTGGTGAGTAGGACGCGTACGTTTATCTAATGTAGAAATCCAAATCTTCTTCATTGATACACCTTCATCAAAAGCGTGAGAAGCACTGTCATAAGTACCTAAGTTTTGCACCCTAGCACTTTCTGTCCAAGCAACCATTTGGGCTTTCTTCGCATCACCATCAAGTATCGGCTTAATCCGATTTGCCATTGTTGCATATCCTTCGCCTTTTCTAAGACTGATAGATAACTCTCTGCGTATTCGGTTAACTATCTGTACTCGATGTGTACTTAACCTTTGATTGAGTGTCATTTTATCGATTGGCATTTGTACCG
>NZ_MAON01000043.1:0-1297 GCF_001922505.1 Staphylococcus sp. MB377
ATACAAATTCAAATAAAAAACCACTAAACAGGACGGCTTTCATTGTTTACTTCTTAATATACTCGTACCACCATTTACCTTCAGGTCTAGTATCCATCCACCAAGTAATTTTATCTAATTCGGCATTAGGTAGTACTTCCGTTTGTAAGTATGCGATACCAGTTGATGGATCAGAAATAACCTGTCCTTTAGTACCACGTTCGGCCATAGCATTATATACTTCAGGAACCAATGAAACGCCAAACCCACCAGATTTAACATATTGATATCCACCATTAGAAACGTTTTGTTCTGGTTGATTCACTTCTGTAAACCACGATAAAGGTTTGCTTCCGATTAACTCATTCAAATCACACTTACCGATACCAGGTACATTCCCTGTTTCAGTGTATTGCCAAATATCGCATGGATAAGCAGGTCGCTTCCCTCCGTAACGTGGAATCCACACAAAGTCTGCTTTTACATTTGCCATACCAAATGGAGCATACATATGATGGCCAACATATAAACCGACTTTTTGAGCACCTAATCGGCGTAATTCATCAATAAAAGCTTGAGTGCCCGCTCTCATATCATTCATTGTTTTCACTTCAACATCTGCAACCCAGACTTTCGCACTCTTGTCTCCGCGATTCCAAAAGTCTCTAGCTTCTATACGTGCATCATTTTCAGAAACGAAACGACAGAATGCATAGTTCCCAAAAGGAATACCGTGCTGCTTCATAGCTTGTACATACCCCTTATATAATGGATCTACATAATTCGAACCATCTTGTACACGAGCGATTATGAAATCAATGTGTTGTTTTGCTACAGGCCAATTAATATTACCATTCCATTTTGAAATATCTACAATGTACCCCATTATTGAACATCTCCCTTTTTCTCTTCTTGTTTTTGTTTACCACCTAAAATTTCAATTGTATTTGTCAAAGCTTGTGGCAACGGAATACCCATTCGACCAGCATTTTCTAAAAGTGAAAGTAATTCATTACCCATGAAGAAGAAAATTGTTGCTTCTCGAATAGCACTATTGCTTCCAAGTGCCACATCTAGCTGGGTCGCCACTCCAACCAAAAGAAAAAGCACCACCTTTTTGGCGATGCCTTTGAAGCCAACTTTACTTTTTAGCTCTCCGTTATATCCTGCTGCGACTACTCCTGTGATATAGTCGATAGCTGCCATGATTACTAGAACTTTCAATGTTGCATCCCATCCTCCCAAGAAATACCCACAGAAGCCACCAAAAGTGGCAATAAAGGTTTTTAATAATACATCAATACGATCCATCTTTTTC